>CALGGL010000178.1 GCA_937915975.1 uncultured Lachnospiraceae bacterium
TCTGATCGTGACTGGAGTTCAGACGTGTGCTCTTCCGATCTCCAGCAAAGAGATTTTGATGATACCGTTGCAGCACTTATTTCTCAGGAAGGTTTATCCCAGGAGGATGCTGAGGCTAAGGCAGCTCTTTCGGTTCAGAGACCGGGATACAGTGAGCATGAGACCGGACTTGCAATTGATATAGCAGGATTAAATTATACAACGCTTGATGAAAGTCTTGCATCCGATGCAACTGTTGCATGGCTTGATAATAATTGTTATATGTACGGTTACATAGTTCGTTATCCTTCAGGCAAAACAGATGTAACGGGTATAGTGTTCGAACCTTGGCATTTCAGATATGTAGGTGTTGAGGCTGCAACCTTTATGCATGATAATAACCTGACACTTGAGGAATTCTATCAGCTTATAGGTATGTAATATGGCAAACAAAACAGATAATAAGAAAACATCCGATAAAAAAGCGGATTATAAAAAGTCTGCCGGGAAGAAGCGCAGGACATCAAAAAAATATCGTAAGCTAAAGTTATATTATAATTTGATATTTGCGGTTATAGTTATATTTATTGTAATTTACGGTTCGTTACATGTATTTACGAAGAAAAAGACCTTCAGAAATGAAGGTCTGGATTACTTTGATAAGGGTGAATATGAGGCGGCCATAGAAAGCTTCAACAAAGCTTTAAGTATTAATCAATGGTTTTCTGATTCCGTTGATGTGGACATAGAGATGTACAAGGCCGATGCATATGTAAAGCTTTATGATTTTGCGGATGCGGGAAGAGTTTATTCTTCAATAAAAAGTAAATATCCCGAAAAGTATTACGATAAGGATGAGATAGATTTTCTGATTGAGCTTATGAATGCGCTGGATAAATACAAATACGGCGATTACACATCGACAGTTGCATGCTTTAATCGTGCTGTTGAGGCAGGTTATACGGAAATGAGCTTATATGCCGCCAATTGCTATGAGCAAAACGGTGACTATGAAAAAATGAAGTCAAATCTTGATATATATACCGGCTCATTTGGATATACTCCCGATATATGTTATAAATATGCCGCATATTATATAGTCATGAATGACTATAACAGTGCACTTATCTGCATAGAACAGGGACTGTCTTACGGTGACAGTATATATACGCAGGAGTTTTTGTATGCCCAGATTCTTTGCTATACCAATGCGGATAATTATGAAAAGGCTTATGAGCTTGCATCATCCTATAAGGATGCTTATCCTGATGATACCAAGGGCGCGGATATATATGCATGGCTTGATACCAGAGTTAATGTGGATGAAGAGGTTATAAATGATATCTATAATCAGAACAACAGGTAGTTTATATGTATGAAAATGATGAGTTAGTTGAAAAGGTAATTCTTTTTGCTGTGGATTCCGACAACGGAGATGATGTGGAGGCTTCGCTTGATGAGTTAGAGGAGCTTGTTAAAACGGCCGGAGCAATTCCTGTCGGAAGACTTATTCAAAACAGAGAAAGAATTGAAAGCGGAACATATCTCGGAACAGGAAAGCTTGATGAACTGCGAGATATGGTTTATGAACTGGAGGCAACGGGAGTTGTTTGCGATGATGAGCTTTCTCCTGTTCAGATGAAAAATATTGAGATAGCGCTTGATACCAAGGTTATGGACAGAACCATGGTAATACTTGATATATTTGCAGGAAGAGCGACAACTAAAGAGGGTAAGATTCAGGTTGAGCTTGCACAGTTAAAGTACAGGTCGCAAAGACTTATCGGTGCAGGTCTTTCTATGTCAAGACTCGGCGGCGGTATCGGAACAAGAGGTCCCGGTGAAACCAAGCTTGAGGTGGACAGACGTGTTATAAGAAGCAGAATAGCCCAGCTTACAAAGGAACTATCCGATGTAAAGCAGCACAGAGAGGTTATGCGCAAGCAGCGTATGGAGGGAAATGTTCCTGTTGCTGCGATTGTTGGTTATACCAATGCAGGCAAATCAACACTTCTTAATACCCTTACGGATGCAGGAGTACTTGAGGAGGACAAGCTTTTTGCAACTCTTGATCCTACTTCAAGAAGCTATAAGCTTTATAACGGTCAGGAGGTTATTCTCACTGATACCGTAGGTTTTATAAGAAAGCTTCCACATCATCTTATAAACGCTTTTCGTTCCACGCTTGAGGAAGCTAAGTATGCGGATATAATAATACATGTTGTTGATATATCCAATCCCTATGCTGATAATCATATTTTAACCGTATATGAAACCTTAAAGGGACTTGGCATAGTCGATAAGCCGGTTATAACTCTTTTCAATAAGATTGATAAGCTTTTGGAACTTCCTGTAATAAAGGATTTTAAGGCGGATAAGGTTATAAATGTATCTGTCAAAAAGGGCACAGGGCTCGATATCCTTGGTGAGGCACTTGCGGAGATAATTAATAACAGTAAGAATTATATAGAAAAGGTTATACCCTATAATGAGGCAGGGATAATTAATAAAATCCGTGCAAACGGCAATCTTTTATGTGAAGAATACAGAGAGGACGGAATTTATGTTAAGGCATATGTAGACAAGAGCTTTAACATATGATGTTATTTATAGCCATGAATTTACCGAAGACATTTGAAGATAATATGAGAGGGCTTTTGGGTGAGGAGTTTGATTCCTATAAGGATTGTCTCGATAAGCCTATGTACCATGGAATAAGGATTAATACGAGTAAGATTTCCGTTGAGGATTTTCTTAGGATTAATCCTTTTTTGCTTAAAAAGATTCCGTGGTGTGAAAACGGTTTTTACTATGATGAAGATGTCGATAAGCCATCAAAGCATCCGTATTATTATGCCGGTTTATATTATATTCAGGAGCCGTCTGCCATGACACCGGCAGCAACAATTCCGATAGAAGAAGGTGACAGGGTTCTTGATGTATGTGCAGCTCCCGGGGGAAAATCCACTGAGCTTGCTGCAAGACTAAACGGTTCAGGCGTTTTGGTTTCCAACGATATAAGCGCATCAAGAGCAAAGGCTTTGCTAAAAAATCTTGAGGTTTTCGGTATCGATAATTATATAATTACAAGTGAGAATACTAATAAGCTTGCTGAAAGATTTGAGGGATATTTTGATAAAATTCTTGTCGATGCTCCCTGCTCGGGAGAGGGAATGTTCAGAAAGTCCCAGTCTATGATAACCGCTTGGGAAAATAACGGAAATGAGCTTTTTGCCAACATACAAAGAACAATATTAAATGATGTGGTAAAAATGCTTAAGCCCGGCGGAATTATGCTTTATTCCACCTGTACATTTTCTCCTCTTGAAAATGAAAAATCAATTGAGTATCTTCTTTCACTTGATGAAAGACTTGAGCTTGTGGATTTTGATAAATATGAAGACTTTGATAACGGTCATCCCGAATGGGGAGATACGAATAATAATGAGCTTACAAAATGTGCGAGGCTCTGGCCTAATAGGATAGAGGGAGAGGGACATTTTGTTGCACTTATTAAACATAAATGACATATCAGTTACTTTTGAAGTATTAAAATTAGATAAATCTAAATATTCTAATTCAAAACAGTATTGAAACATTGCTCTCATACTATTTACATTATCAGTTATAAATTTATTTATTCTTTTTATTTCTTTTAATGAATGATATTTATTAAACATACCTGTCATATTAGTAACATTTGAAGTATTAAAAGAAGATAAATCTAAATATTCTAATTCATTACATAAATTAAACATTCCACTCATATCTGTTACTTTATTAGTAATAAATTTATTTATTCCTTTTATTTCTTTTAATTTATGACATTGATTAAACATATATACCATATCAATAACATTTCCAGTATTAAAATTAGTTAAATCTAAATATTCTAATTCGTGACATTCTTGAAAAGTTGCTCTCATAGTTATTACTTTATTAGTATTAAATTTATTTAATCCTTTTATTTCTTTTAATCTATTACAATTATGGAACATCCTATACATACAAACAACGCTTGAAGTATCCAGTTCTGACAAATCTAATGAAATTATATTAGAACAATCCTCAAAAAATCCATTCATATCAGTTATAGTATAATTTAAAATTGCTTCAAATATATATTTTCCATATTTTTCAAATAAATAATTAGTTTTCCATTTTTTACCTTCTTTTATCATATTAATTTTTTATTATTTAAATATACATCTATTTCATAATTAATATCAGTATTAAATAAAATGATGCTATTATTAATTTCATTAACTTTAATGTCTAAAACTCCTTTTATAATATTTTTATTTTTAGTAGAATTGATATTATTTAGACTTTCTTTTAATAATTGATTTAATTTTTCCACACTTTTCTTTATGTCTTCATTTATTGTAATTAAAATAGCACTAACACTTTTTAATTGGACATTGACTAAATTTATTGAAGAAATTTTAATAATATTTTCTATAATAAGTTTAGCTCCATCAATAGTATCCTTAATATTATTAATAGATGATATAATATCATCTATTTTTTCAGTGTTGAATTGAATCTTTTCACCACATTTTGGGCAAGCGAAACCATTCGCTTCATTTTTATATACTAATACTTGCATTATTTTTCTTTCTTTATCTATCGAAGTTGCCTGGGCTTCAAAGGTTAATTCAGGATTAAGTTGATTTCCTCCATATAAGAATATAAGAGTATTAATATTCTTTTCTGCTTTTATGGCATATCTTTGACAGATATCTTTCATTTTATCTGTCTTTGAGCATTGTATTGTCAGGTCGGAACCCTCTAATGTAAAAATCACATTAGCTTCAGACATTTAATTAAATGATAAAAATTAAATAATTAATTTGA
>CALGGL010000179.1 GCA_937915975.1 uncultured Lachnospiraceae bacterium
GTGTGCTCTTCCGATCTCTATATGATATTTCTCGAGTACACTCATGATATAAGGAGTATTTCTTCCGAAATATCCAACAAGGTCTTCGATACTTTTCATAGGGTAGTACGCCATCAGACTTGAATATTCATCACGATTATATCCTCCAAGAATCGTCACATAGTTTGCTTTCCCTGAACGAATGATTTCAAGTGCATCAGTACCATCGAAGTTCACTCCGTCAAATACCGGACCAAGATTCTGAAGTGAAGCACCCGCAAAAAGCACGCCTTGATAATTCATGAGAGTTTCCCATGGGGCGTTAAGGAGCTTTTCTCTGGCGTTTTCCTTCGTGATTGCGTAAGCGACAGCGTATTTTTCGGCGATTTCCTGAGCTGTATGCATATCCCTTAAAGCGCTTGTAGCACCGCTGTCGAGCATAACCGCACTGAAGAGTCCCTTTGCTTTTTTTGCAAGCAGGAGAGCACTCGCCATCTTTGCTCCGGCTGACTGACCTGCGACAGTGATTCTCTCAGGGTCTCCGCCAAAGCCTTCGATATTATCATGAACCCATTCCAGTGCTTTAATAATATCCAGCATTCCAAGATTTCCGGATTCGATATATTCATCTCCGAGATATCTGTCTATCTGAAGGAATCCCAACACTCCGAGGCGGTAGCTTGCTGTGATGAGTATACAGTCCATAGCGGTTGTTCCCTCAGGATCTGAATTAAGAGAGTGGTCTCCGGTCTGAAATGCTCCACCATGGATATTGAAAAGAACAGGTCTTTTCTTTCCATCAGGATTTGGAGTATATATATTCAGATATAGACAGTCTTCTGAACAAGGCGCCTCAGCTCCGCCACCAACTACACCTCCGATTGCGTTAAGAGGGCGTGGCTCTATCGGACCGTAGGTATCACATACTTTTATTCCGGTCCACCCTTCCGGATTTGCAGGAGGTTTGAATCGCAGCTTTCCAACCGGAGGTGCTGCAAAGGGGATTCCTTTAAAAGCAACGTAATTATCAGCTTTAACTCCCTGAACCTGACCATAGTTTGTCGATACAATGTATTGTTCTGTCATATGAACCTCCCTATATTTTGAACCAATTAATTATTTGTTTTCTGATGTTTTTTCATCCTTAACCTTACTGTATTCTTCTTCGGCCTGCTTCTCAAATTCTTCAAATGCCTTTAGTATTTCTTCTGCTATTATCTCACCGGCAATTATACGTGTATATATAGCTGCACCAAGCTCGACAAATCTCTCCTCGACGGATCTTCCAAAATATGATGCGATTGGCATATCATCGTCATCATCATAGAATTGTACAGTGTCGATTATCCCGTTTCCATCCATATCACCAACATACAGATTAAAATCTCCGTTTCCGGTTGCGTCAACAGCAATCGTATCAATATCACCATCATGGTTATTATCTATTAATGCGATATCGGCAACCTTATCTCCATCAAGATCAATTAATACCTCATGAAGCATAGACTTCACAAGCATTGGACGTAGTGTTTTGTCTAAACGAAGTGCATTTTTAACTTCTCTAAGTGTTCCCATTTTTAAAACCTCCCTGATTTTCGTTTGATTATTATTGACATATTTATCTTATAATGCTACACTTGTAGCACTGATACCAATGTAGCGCATAATGAATGTTGTGTCAATATAAGGGCACTCGGACTAAACAAAATAGCCACAAATTGTAGCATCGAAATGGGTGAGTAAATGAAAACAGAGCTTGAAAGAAAAGAAATACTTAGACTATCAAATGTGGAATCAAACAGGATAACAAAGGAGTGCCTGCAGATTGCACTTATGAAGCTGATGGCAAAAAAAGATTTTGACAAGATTACTATTACTGAAATAACAACGCTTGCGGGAGTGTCCAGAACAGCATTCTATAGAAATTATGAATCAAAGGAAGCTATTATCGAGGATGCCTGTCAAAGCACATTTAACAAGCTGACTGAATCATTAGAAAAGTATAGGGATGACAGGAAGTCCTGGTATATAGTTTTTTTTAAAACTATAAAGGAAAATAAGGAATCGGTTAAAATTGCTCTTGATGCACATGTATTTCTCGGGCATAAGGGTATTCTTAATACAGCATTTCCGCCCGGATCAGCCGAAGAACACTATATAAACTCGGCAAAGGAAGCTGTGTTTACAAGACTTACAACAGACTGGTTTGAAGATGGAATGAAAGAAAGTCCGGAAAAAATGGGCGAAATCTGCGACAGACTCATCAAATCTCTGAAATAATAATAAAAAATAAGAACTTTTAAAGGCAGCCTCTTTAAGAAACTGCCTTTAATTATATTTACCTGCTTTTTGTCTGGATTGCATCATTCATTTTCTTTGCAAGATTTTTGTTAAATATCATATAACAACTCCAGATAATTAGTGTAATGGCAATCACGCCTATGATAGTAATCACACATGCAAGCTTACCGGCGTGAGTAGGAATCCAGCCGACATTAATGGCTGATACGAAGTAAATGAAAAGCCCTATGCCAAGATGTATTATGGATTTGATTGCAAGTGGAATGTTTTCAAATTGATATATGACACTTGGTATTCCAAAACCAAGTCCGACCAAAATACATGCTAATATCATTTTGGAAAACATATAGTTTTCTAATGTGAATACTCCGTGATTTGTTATATCGATAATTACGCCTACAATTACAAATATCGTAATACTCATTATTATACTGATTAATGCGGATTTTATCATATCCTTTAAAACTTTCATAATCTTTACCTCCTATAATCCAAGATATTTTTTAAGTTGCGGTACATATTTTCTTGATATGTACTCGGATTTTCCGTTTTTAAGATGAAGAAGCATAACGCCGTTAAATGATGGTTCGACACCCTTTAAACAGTTCAGGTTTATGAGCGATGATTTGGAAATCTGCATAAAGCTGCTTCCCAAAATGTCTGCCATCTCATATAATCTTTTATTTGTTCGGTATGTTTCATTTTCGCATATTAGGAAAGTCTTTTCGTTTTCAACGCGTACTGCAAATATTTCTTCGGGTTTTAAGATTACCATTGTGTCTTCAAGCTTTGCGATTATTGCGTTTGAATCTTTTCCGTAATTTGAAATCTCATTTACCAGCCTTGTTATTTCTGAAGTTATTTTATCGGTAAAGATGATTGCATATGGTGTTGTTGCTTCCTCTGTAATTTTCACATCAACTTTCATATAGCACCTCCGTTTTCAATGAAAGTAATTCGATATCGATGTTTGAATGATAACACAAAGTGAAAATGATGTCTTTACATTTTCGGTAAGTGGTAGAATAATAACAGTAAGATGCATATGCTAATTAACATATGTCAATGCTCATGTTTTATTTGTTTGATATATTATCAATATCGGAACTGTATAAGAGGATTAATTATGGGAAAGAATTATAAATAGTGTAATGGGGATTCGAGCATTTATTATACTAAAACGAATGGGGATTTGAGTAATAAAATGATTTACACGAACGGGGATTTGAGCTATACTATCTTTGGAAAGGTGGTTTAATATATGGAACAGCCCGTATTTAAAAGAAAAATATATAAAGAGATTCTCGAGTGGAAAGAGAAACGAAGTGATAAGTATGCACTTCTCATAAAAGGAGCAAGACGCGTTGGTAAATCAACAATTGTAGAAGAATTTGCAAAAAATGAGTTTAAATCATATATTTTGATTGATTTTGCTCATACCAGCAAGGCAATTAAAGAATTATTTGATGATACCTATGATTTGGATTTTTTCTTTTTGCAATTGCAACAATTAACAGGAATCAGATTGTATGAAAAAGAGTCAGTGATTATATTTGATGAAATACAATTGCTTCCGAAAGCCAGACAGGCCATTAAGTATCTTGTAGCTGATGGCAGATATAAATATATAGAAACTGGTTCACTTATATCTATAAAAAAGAACACAAAGGATATCCTGATACCAAGCGAAGAACATAAAATATCTATGTATCCTTTGGACTTTGAGGAATTTTTGTGGGCTGTTGGGGATGAGATTTCTGTTGAAACCATAAAAACGCTTGTAGAAAAAAAGAAGCCGGCGGGAAACACTATGCATAGAAATTTAATGCGTATATTTAGATTATATATGCTTATCGGCGGAATGCCACAGGCGATAGAAACATATTTGGAACAGAATAATTTGCAAGCTGTAGATGAAACTAAAAGAGAAATTGTAGATCTTTATGAAGAAGATTTCACAAAAATTGATAGTTCAGGTTTGGCGGGGGATATATATGATGCGATACCTTCAAATCTAAGTGGCAATGCTTCAAGATATATGCTATCAACTGCGAGAGAGGGAACACGTTCAGAACAGGTTCGTGAACTACTTCCGGATATGCTAAGTTCCTATACGGTTAATATTGCATATCATGCAAATAATCCTGCTGTTGGAATGTCATTAGAAAAGGATGCAGGTCGATATAAACTATTTGCGTCAGATGTTGGTTTGTTTGTGACTCTTGCATTTAAGGATAAGAGCTATACCGATAATATAATATATAATAAATTGCTTTCTGACAAACTTGAGGCAAATTTAGGCTATGTATATGAGAATGTTGTTGCTCAAATGTTAACTGCGAAAGGCAACAAGCTATTTTATTATACTATGGAAAGTGATACATCAAATCACTTATATGAAATTGATTTTCTCACTTCTGTTGGAGATAAGATATGTCCGATAGAGGTGAAGTCCGGAAATTACAGAGCACACAAGTCGTTGGATGTATTCTGTGATAAGTTTAGCAGATATGTAAAGGATAAATATGTTGTTCATACGAAAGATTTTGAATGGAAAAATGGCATAAATTATATTCCCGTGTATATGGTTCCATTTATATAAGAGAGATTCGTCTTGTCCGATATAGCCTAATTTTCATTGTTACGCAAAGTAACAGCCCATGTTTCTAAAAATAACTTTACTAAGATATTTCCGATTTATATAATATGCGTATAAGAAAATGTATTATATGAAAAGGAGGCGCTTGGTATGACATTTGGAGAGAAATTCAAATCAAAAAGGAAAAGAGCAGGCTTGTCACAGGAACAGATTGCAGATAAAATAGGCGTTTCGAGAGCAGCGATAGCAAAATGGGAAACAGACAGAGGAATGCCCGACATAGATAATCTTATTAGAATATCAGAGATTTTTGAAGCGAGCACAGATTATTTTTTAAAGGATGACGAAAACGGATGTGTTAATAGCCAAAAGAAGAATATATGTATAAAAAATGTAATTATAGCAAGTCTGACATTTTGTTTGTTGGCGGCAATCGGTGTCATGGCAATTCAATATAAAATAAACAATGATGCAAATAAAAACTCTTCAAAAAAAGCAGAACAAAATATAGGAGTGGAAAATAACGATAAAACAGTTAAGTATACTGTTCCAAAATCTGATATTTATTGGATAGAGGGAATAAGCTTTGACGAAGATCCATATGAGTGGGAGTCAACAAAAAAATGGATTGACGAAAATGATTCGTATCGTGTTGTGTATCTTGATGAGAATGGCGAAATACCAAAGGATGAGCAGGTTTTAAAACAGGAAAACTGGTTAAGTAAGGATGGTATGTCAGGATTAGTATTATCTTGGCATGATAATGGTGAGGTTTATGGATTTTTCACATCGATAACTGAGGATTAGTAAAAAATGGAGATGATGATATGAAGCTTGAAACAAAAAGACTGATTTTGCGTCGATGGGAAGAAAGTGACGCAGAGGATTTATACAGGTATGCAAGTAACCCTGATGTCGGTCCGATTGCAGGATGGCCTGCACATCAGAGCATTGAGAAAAGCCTTGATGTGATAAAAAATGTTTTTAACGGTAAAGAGGCGTACGCAATCTGCCTGAAGGAAGACGGAAAGGCTATCGGTGCTATTGAATTAAAGTTAAACGGACACACGGATTTGACGGATAAAGGTGATGAGTGCGAGCTTGGTTATTGGCTTGGAAAGCCGTTTTGGGGGTTCACGATGTCCGGTGGACATCGGCTATGAACCGACCGAAGCGGTAGCGGAGACCAGGGTATTATGCCTGAAGCGGTAGATGAAATACTTAGACATGCTTTTATTGATTGCGGCATGACGAAGGTATGGTGCGCATATTACGAGGGAAACAGTAAGTCAAAGCGCGTTCAGGAAAAATGCGGATTTAAATTTCAGTGGAAATCAGAGAATGTAGATGTTCCGCTTATGCATGAGAAAAGAAACGGATATGTAAATCTGATGACAAAAGAAGATTGGGAACTTGGAAATAAGCAATGATATCAGAATGCTACTGGTGAAAAAACATAGAGATTATATTTTGAGGATGTGAACGGATATGAAATTAAGAGACTATAAAAAAGAAGATGCCGCCATTATCTGCAAATGGCTTCGGACAGAGGATGAGCTTTACAGATGGTCTGCAGACAGGTTTAACAAGTTTCCACTTTCGGAAAATGATATAGAAGAAAACTATGCTCCACAGATTAAAAGCGGAAGATTTTTTCCGCTTACGGCTATTGATGAAAAGGAGACTCAGGTAGGACATTTTATCATTCGGTATCCAAAGGAAGATGACGACAGCACGGTTCGTTTTGGCTTTGTTATCGTTGATCCGGAAATCCGAGGCAAGGGATATGGCAGCAAGATGCTACGACTCGGGATTCAATATGTAAAGGATCATCTGGATGTGAATAGGATTGACCTGGGAGTCTTTGAAGATAATGCTGCTGCAAAGCGTTGCTATGAGGCTGTGGGTTTCAAGGAATACGGTCTGAGAAAGTGCGAGATGCCGATAGGTACTTGGAACTGTATTGATATGGAGATTATTCTTGACAAGAAGGAGAAAGCAGATTATCAGTGATTTTAACCACCATATGATTGTAAATAAAGTGAGGAGAAAAGGTTATGGCATTTGATTATAAGAAAGAGTATAAAGAATTTTATATGCCGAAGGGGACACCTTCTATTGTGACAGTTCCGAAGATGAATTATATCGCGGTAAGGGGCATATGTACTTGACATTACATATAAAAGATTACATCATGAAATATATCTCAGTGATGCAAGAAAGGTTGTACCCGAGAAATTAAAGACAGTGATTAGACATCCAATCAGAAAGGGTTAAGCGTATGGATACGACGATACGCAGGAACGAAGAGAGTTGGAAAGGACAGCAGACATTTTGTTTGGATAAAAGTTATAAAAACATAAAAAGTTGATATAATTCCCCAAAATATGCATTGGTTTATATATTTTGGGGAATTATAATGTTATATTGACATATAAATATCCTGATGTTATAATTAAAATTAATCTGTAATAAATGGGAGAAGGAAGTGTAAAATATGGTAGGAAGAAAAGAAGAAATAAGGATTCTTGAAGATTTACTTGAAAGTAATAAACCTGAATTTTTAGCACTATATGGTCGTAGAAGAATAGGAAAAACATATCTTATAAAAGAGTTTTTCAATGATTCATTTTCATTTTATGCAACCGGAGTACAGAACGTAAACACTAAACAGCAGTTGCGTGTATTTAAAGAA
>CALGGL010000180.1 GCA_937915975.1 uncultured Lachnospiraceae bacterium
TAAGTATGTAGCTTCAAGCATAAGGGAAGTCGCTTACGATACATATATATATGATGTGAAAAGTGTGACGATTGTCGAAATTATGGGACGTGACGCAGGATGGCTGACCGCAGCCACCGTCTTGGCAAGAAATGATTTTTCCGCTGCACCGCACCTTATATATCTTCCTGAGGTAAGCTTCGACAAGAAGAGATTTATCAAAGATGTGGAAAATGAATTGAAAAAGCATAAAAATGTTATTGTTGCGGTATCTGAGGGTATTCACGATGCAGAAGGTAATTATATAGCATCATCTACGGCAAAGGAGGACAAATTCGGACACGCGCAGCTTTCCGGTGCCGGAAAGGTTCTCGAATATCTCGTAAAAGAAGAGCTTGGTGTCAAGGTACGTTCTATCGAGATTAATGTGCTTCAAAGGTCGGCAGGACATATGGCATCAAAGACAGATCTTGAGGAAGCAATAGGTCTCGGAAATGCAGCCGTGGGATTTACCGAAGCGGGCAGTACAGGATTTATGACTGTAATTAAGAGGCTTACCGATAATCCTTATACCTATGAGATAGGTATCGCAGATGTTTCGGATATAGCCAACAAGGCTAAGCCTGTACCTGTCGAGTGGATAAGTAAGGGTTGCAATAATGTGAAAAAAGAGCTGATTGACTACGTTAAGCCGCTTGTGGAAGGTGAGATAGACGGCTTTTACAAGGACGGAATAGTTGATTATGTTCCTGTTTCTCACCTTGTTTAATTGACATTTGTTTTTATAAATGATATTATTGCATTTGTGATTTGCAGTTGTGGCGGAATTGGCATACGCGCATGATTCAGGTTCATGTCCACTTACGTGGGTGTGGGTTCAAGTCCCATCAACTGCATGCCTCAAAACCGCATAAATACGTGGTTTTTAACCGAATATTTGTGCGGTTTTGAATACTATTTTGAATACTTTTGAATACACTAAAAATAATGAACAAGGAGGAAGCTGGATCGTGGCATTTTTCCTTTAATTGTTAAGACGGAGGTGTATTGATATGTGTGATGTAAAAAAATATTCGAAAATATACAAAGATATAAAAAAGTTACAGCCTGAAGATACTTTACAACTTGTTATGGAAGCAGAAGATACAGAAGAGCAGAGGTTCTATGAGCTCATAGGTAATTTCTTATTGCAACAAAAACAGAAACAAGTTATTGAAAGGAATTTATTTTAATGAAAAAATATATATTAATTGCCGGCGTGAATGGCGCCGGCAAATCTACTTTATATCAGTCTTTAGATTATATAAAGGATATGCCCAGAATCAATATGGATGAGATAGTCAAAAGTTTCGGAGATTGGAGAAATCCGGAAGATGTTCTAAAAGCAGGAAAGCTTGCGGTTGTAAATATTAAAGATTATTTTAAACAGGGTATTTCATTTAATCAAGAAACCACATTGTGTGGAAAAAGCATTATTAGCAATATTAAGAAAGCAAAAGAATTAGGCTATCAGATTGAGATGCATTATGTCGGAATAGAAAATGTTGATATTGCAAAAGAAAGGATTGCCTATCGAGTAGCGCATGGTGGACATGGGATTCCGGATGCAGATGTAGAACGTCGATACCATGAAAGTTTGATAGGACTATCGGAGGTAATAGATTATTGTGATTTGACTATTATGTATGATAATACGGAAAACTTCGAGAGATTTGCTATATATGAGCATGGAGAACTGTGTAAACTTGCTTATGAACAACCACAGTGGTATAAAAAATGGATTGAAAACAATTTATAATTTTAAATAGCAAATTGCCAAACACTGTTTGGCAATTTGAATAATAATCGGTTATTAGCAGACAACACTAAAAATTAGCCGTTAAAGGAGAGAGTGAGCTATACGTTGGTATAGCCACTCTCATTTTCTATTGTAATTAACTATAAATATCTTAAATCAAAATTAGAAATAGTTTTATAGAATAATAC
>CALGGL010000181.1 GCA_937915975.1 uncultured Lachnospiraceae bacterium
ATTTTTAGTGGGCATTATTTCATATAAGTTTATTTTATGATGATTATAATGTTCATTTAATTCATCTTTGAAACAATAATTGCATAAATAAGTATTACATTTTTCACAATAATGAATATAATTTGCATTATGAATTGAACATCTAAAAGAGCTTATTATTAAATTTGAATTATTTTCTTTGATATGCACATCTAAGAATATGCAATTTAAACAAAAATAATTGTCACATATTTTACATTTATATTTCATATTATTTACCTCATTTCTTTATATTTCAGACATTTCAAGTAGATAGTTCTCATACCCAACTCGATTTATAAAATCAAGATGTTTATTTACCCACTCGCAATGTTCTTCTTCATCTTTTATGAATTCATTAAACATATCTCTTGTAACATAATCATCATCAAAAGAATTTGCTACTTTATTCATTGCAGGAATACCTTCAACAAATTCATCAGCCCATCTTTGTAGTAACTCTTTTACATCATAATGTATTTGTTGTGGTATAGAACCATATTCTGGCTTTCCTCCAAGTGCTACAATTCTTGCAGTACATTTTTCTGCTTCTTCCAGCTCCTCTTTTGCTTCTTCCATACATTTATCTGCAAACTTAACAAGTCCTTGCTTTCTAAAGATAGCAGCATGTATTCTATCAGCTTGTGATGTTGAATACCAATCTTTTGCAAACTCATTTAGTATTTTTACTTTTTCTTCTAAATTCATAGAAAATAACCTCCTTCTTATATTTTCATCAGTTTATCTATGAAAATATATTATAATATGTTATAACTATATTACACATGTCTTATAAAATCAATTTACAATATTTTAATATTTGTTAGATATGTTACAAATATTAGTTAAGTGTAACATAAAAGGAGAAAAGCTATGAAAAATGGTTGGAAAAGGCTTTTTATTATATCATTCATTTTGATTGTGCTTGAAATAGTGGGCACAGCGGTTGTCATGCTTCCGTTTTATGCCAGACATATGGTGTTTGTTAATATTGAAAAGGGTAATGCGGCAAAGGCAAGCGGATATTATGAAATGCTGAATGATTCGGGAAAGGAAAAGGTTATATCCTATCTGGATGATTTTGCGGCAACTCTTTGCGAAAAATACATTGACGGTAAGAGAACGTATGAAGAGACAATGGCTTCACTGGATGCCATAAACGAAATTGATAAATCCAAACAGATTGCAGCCGGATATATAGAAGATGTTGCGTCCAATGAATATAAATCCGTTTTGCTCGAATTTTATGAAGCTGATATCACAAGAGATGCAAATAAAGGTTACAATCTGAAGCCAAAGCTTGATATTGTTAAACAGAGACTTGATACCTCGAAGAGGGAAAGTCTTATGATAGAGCTTTTGAATGAAAAATACAGAAGCTTTTTAAATGATGAGCTTCCAAGCGAAAATTTACTTGCTATGTGTAGTGTTGTAATAGATAATGCATATTATGAGGCATACGATTATGCCGAGGTTATAGCAAAAAATGCCGAGAGCGTTGTAATGTACAGAAATCTATATGTTTCGCTTCAGGAAAAGCTTGCGGTAAATGATTATTTTGGAGTAATCAATTCATGTAAAAACATAGTTGTTGATGAGTGGGACACAAGATACAGAAGTCTTTTTGATGATACTTATTCGTCAGCTTATGAAAACGGAAAGACCTATTATTCCGAAAAGCTTGATGAACTTGTTGCTTCCGGAGATAAGGAAAAAGCGATTGAGCTTATGAACCGGATAGAGGCGTATTACGGTGATGAGGTAGACATAAGCGGTGCAAGAAGCAAACTTATAGAAAGCTGGCAGCAGGCATATCTTGATTTTATGGAAAGCTATGATGCGTCGTCCGCATCACAGACAGTAAACACTGTTTTGCTTTACGATATAAATGATGATGACGTTCCTGAAATGTTCCTGTTTGATTCGGCAGACATAGATATGGCATATATCGGTTGTGAAATTTACAATATAAGTAATAATAAATGCAAGCATTTGGGCTATTACTATGTAGTAAATATCTGCGATGACGGTTATCTTATAACAATTCCAGCATCGGGCGGCGGAGATGAGGCTTATGCACTTACATCCTACGACGGAGAAAAGCTTACCGAGGGTGAGGATTGTAAGAAGATAGGTGAAAGCTATTATGTAAACGGACAGGAGGTAAGCGATGCAGATTACCTATCCGTAAGAACAGGAATACTTGCACATGCAAGTGCATACACACTCAAGAACTCAAAGAGTTCGGATATAGCGGATGCTATGGAATATATTATGTTTTTTGAAAATAAATAAAAATTTGGAGGAAAAAGGAAATGATTAAACTGTATGACACCGGAGCGTATCTTTTAAACGGTACGGAGCTTGTTTGCGATGATGCTGATGCGAAGAGCATTCTTGAGAGTAAGGGCATTAATACCACAAAAGAAGAGGCTTCACAAAATACAATGGCATATAATATTCTTAAGGCGCACAATACCTCAGAGAATATGGAACAGCTTAAGATAAAGTTTGATAAGATGACTTCTCATGACATTACCTTTGTCGGAATCATTCAGACGGCAAGAGCTTCGGGACTTACTGAGTTTCCTATACCTTATGTCCTTACAAACTGCCACAATTCACTTTGTGCGGTAGGCGGAACCATAAATGAGGATGACCATGTATTCGGTCTTTCCTGTGCTAAGAAATACGGAGGAGTTTATGTTCCTCCTCATCAGGCTGTTATCCATCAGTTTGCAAGAGAGATGCTCGCAGAATGCGGAGCGATGATACTCGGTTCGGACAGCCATACAAGATACGGTGCATTGGGTACCATGGCAATAGGTGAAGGAGGCGGCGAGCTTGCCAAGCAGCTTCTTAAGAGAACCTATGATGTGGCAAGACCGGGTGTGGTTGCCATATATCTTGACGGCGAGCTTGCAAAGGGTGTCGGCCCTCAGGATGTTGCTCTTGCCATAATCGGAGCAACCTTTAACTGCGGTTATGTTAAAAATAAGGTTATGGAATTTGTCGGACCTGGTGTCGATAAGCTTTCTGCAGATACAAGAATCGGAATCGACGTAATGACAACCGAAACCACCTGTCTTTCTTCTATTTGGAAGACAGATGATGAGATAAAGAAATGGTATGAAACACATTACAGACCGGAAGCCTATAAGGAGCTTGCTCCGGGTGCGGTTTCCTACTATGATGGAGTGGTATATGTTAATCTTTCGGAGATTAAGCCTATGATTGCCATGCCTTTCCACCCGAGCAATGTTTATACAATTGAAGAATTAAAGGCTAATCTTATGGATATACTTGATGATGTGGAGAAGAAGGCACTTGTTTCTCTTGACGGAAAGGTTGACTTTACTCTTAAGGATAAGGTAAGAGACGGTAAGCTTTATGTTGAACAGGGAATAATCGCAGGCTGTGCCGGCGGTGGTTTTGAAAACATATGTGAAGCTGCAGATATCATAAGAGATAAGTACATAGGTGCGGATGAATTTACTTTATCCGTTTATCCTGCTTCAACACCTATATATATGGAGCTTGCTAAAAACGGTGTTCTTGCCGATCTTATCAAAACAGGTGCAATTGTAAAGACAGCATTTTGCGGACCTTGCTTCGGTGCGGGAGATACACCTGCCAATAACGCGTTCAGTATCAGACATTCAACAAGAAACTTCCCTAACAGAGAAGGCTCTAAGATACAGAACGGACAGATATCATCGGTTGCTCTTATGGATGCACGTTCCATAGCCGCAACTGCTGCAAATAAGGGTTATCTTACTGCGGCAACCGATATGGATATAGAATACAAGGGACAGAAATATTTCTTTGACAGAACCATATATGATAACAGAGTTTATAACGGTGTCGGAAAAGCCGATCCTTCGGTAGAGATTAAATTCGGACCAAACATAAAGGATTGGCCGGAAATGGTTGCTTTAACAGATAATCTTATGCTTAAGGTGTGCTCGGTTATAAATGATCCGGTTACCACAACCGATGAGCTTATCCCTTCCGGAGAAACCTCATCCTACAGATCAAATCCTCTCGGACTTGCGGAATTTACACTTTCCAGAAAGGATCCTGAGTACGTAGGCAGAGCAAAAGCGGTTCAGAAGGTGGAAAAGATACGTGAAGCGGGAGAATGTATGGGTGCTGCAGATCCTTCTCTTAAGGAGGCTATGCATAAGGTTAAGGAAACTTTCCCTGATGCCTGTCATGACAATACCGGAGTAGGTAGTACAATCTTTGCGGTTAAGCCGGGTGACGGTTCGGCAAGAGAACAGGCCGCTTCCTGCCAGAAGGTTCTCGGAGGATGGGCAAATATTGCCAAGGAATACGCCACAAAGAGATATCGTTCAAATCTTATCAACTGGGGCATGCTTCCTTTCGTTATGGACGAGGATTATAAATTCGATATAGATGATTACATTTTTATACCTGATATTGTAAAGGCTATAAAGGATAAGTCGGATATAATCAAGGCATATGTGGTTAATAAGGATATGCATGAGCTTAAACTTACACTTGGTGCGCTTACTGATGATGAAAGAGATATTATTCTTGCGGGATGCCTTATAAATTATTATAAAGAAAACTAAGCTTTGAATAATTATGTATTATTAAATATGCTTTGAAGCTTATGGATAAAAAGAAGGAGGAGATATTATGATGTGGATGGTAATATGGCTTATAGCTACTGCTGTTTTGGTTGTCATGGAGATGATTTCTCTCGGACTTACCACAATCTGGTTCGCAGGCGGAGCACTTGTGGCAGCGCTTTTTGCTTATCTTGGTTTGCATTGGCTTGCCCAGATATTTGTATTTGCAATAGTATCACTTTTACTTTTGTTCTTTACAAGACCTTTGGCTGTAAAGCATCTGATGAAGGAGCCCGAAAAAACAAATGTTGAGGGATTAATCGGAAAGGTCGGATATGTAACAAAGACGATAAATAACCTTAAGTCGGAGGGTGAAGTTAAGCTTAACGGTATGGAGTGGACCGCACGCTCAAAGAATGATGAAATAATCGAAGAGGATGAAGAGGTTATCGTTGATTCCATAAGCGGAGTAAAGCTGATAGTTATTAAGAAGCAAAGTTAAGAATTCCACAGCTTATGTTTAAAGGTTAATATATACAATTTTAATAATATATTTTAAGGAGGATTTTATTATGGGAGTTAGTTTATTGTCAGGTCTTTCGGGAGGACAGTGGTTTGGACTGTTTCTTGTATTTATCGTAGTTGTGATTGTTGCAAGCTCGATAAGAATTGTTCCGCAGGCCTATGCTTATGTAATGGAGAGACTTGGTACCTATCAGTCAACATGGGGAGTGGGTTTTCACATGAAGCTGCCTATCTTCGATAAGGTAGCACACAGGGTATCACTTAAGGAACAGGTGGTGGATTTTGCGCCACAGCCGGTTATCACAAAGGATAACGTAACAATGAGAATCGATACCGTTGTATTTTTCCAGATTACCGATCCTAAGCTTTTTGCTTACGGTGTGGAAAATCCTATAATGGCTATCGAAAACCTTACGGCAACAACCTTAAGAAATATAATCGGTGATCTTGAACTTGACCAAACTCTTACTTCAAGAGAGACAATTAATACAAAAATGAGAGCTACGCTTGATGAAGCTACAGATCCTTGGGGAATAAAGGTAAACAGAGTGGAGCTTAAGAATATTATTCCGCCTGCAGCTATTCAGGATGCGATGGAAAAGCAGATGAAGGCTGAAAGAGAGCGTCGTGAGCAGATTCTTATAGCAGAGGGTGAGAAAAAGTCAGCAATCCTTCGTGCCGAAGGTCAGAAGGAATCTCTTATACTTGCTGCTGAGGCAGAAAAGCAGTCGGCCATCCTTCGAGCAGAAGCAACCAAGGAAGCAACCATAAAGAGAGCTGAAGGTGAGGCTCAGGCAATCCTGGCAGTTCAAAAGGCAAATGCGGACGGTATCAAATTCCTTAATGAGGCTTCACCTGAAAAGGCTGTTCTTACATTAAAGAGCCTTGAGGCATTTGAAAAAGCTGCCGACGGAAAGTCCAATAAGCTTATAATTCCATCGGAAATAGCAAGTATAGCAGGTCTTGCATCTTCAATAACTGAGATTGTAAAGGATTCTAAAGAGTAGAAAGGTGATTAAATATGGGACTTCCTGAACTTCAAAGTGAAGCCATTAAGCAATTGGCTGATTACAGTGATAAAATTATTCCCGCTACCGAGACCGTTATAAAGGAATTAAGAGGCGAAAGAAAAGATGATACAGATGAGCTCTTCGGTCTGGTGATACAGGGAATTAACTGGGAAATAGAAATTTTTAACAACTGTGAGGCTGTTATCAATAAAAATGAGCCTCTTGTTGATAAATCAAAGATGGCTCAGGCTGTAACAAGACTGGGAAAGGTGCTTCAGGAGAAGGACGATATCAAAATCGCAGCCTGCCTTGAGGTGGACTTCCTGCCGTTTCTGAAGAGTATGAAAAAAGCTTCGGAATAATGTGTTACGGGGTGTGAGCCTTGTCACATTGATGGTTTCTGACAATATAAAGGAAGAGGTGCTCGCATAGCACGTTGTCACTTAACGCTATGCTAAGCACCTCTTTCTTATGTCGTCTGAAAATGTGACAAGGCTCACAACCTATTACATATATTGACAAAAGAATTTACATTATTCGAATATTTTTATGAAAATTTACCATTGATTATATTTTTTTAAAAGATTTCTTATAAAATTTGCATAAAAAGTATTTTAATTTTTGGATATTAATGGTATAATATACGCATATTATGCTAAAAGGGGTGACATTATGATTAAGAAAGAAATGATAGCTATGCTTTTGGCCGGTGGACAAGGAAGTCGTCTTGGCGTTCTTACCTCAAAGCTTGCTAAACCTGCAGTTGCATTTGGCGGAAAATACAAGATTATCGACTTTCCGTTAAGTAACTGTATAAACTCCGGTATTGATACTGTTGGTGTATTGACACAGTACAGACCACTCAGACTTAATCAACACATAGGTATAGGTATGCCATGGGATTTGGATAGAAATATTGGTGGTGTTACGGTTCTTCCACCTTATGAAAAAAGCACTAACAGCCAGTGGTATACAGGAACGGCTAATGCTATATATCAGAACATTGAGTATATAGATTATTACAATCCTGATTATGTTTTGATTTTATCCGGTGATCACATCTATAAGATGGATTACGAGGTAATGCTTGATTTTCATAAGACAAGCAAGGCTGATATTACACTTGCTACATATCAGGTTCCTATGGAGGAGGCAAGCCGATTTGGTGTAGTTATAACAGACGAATCAGGCTGTATACAGGAATTTGAAGAAAAGCCGGAGCATCCGAGAAGTAATAAGGCTTCTATGGGTATATATATCTTTAACTGGAAGCTTCTTAAGGAAGCACTTACGGTTATGAAGGATCAGCCGGAATGTGATTTCGGTAAGCACATCATTCCATACTGTCATGAGAAGGGAAGTAAGATATGTGCTTACGAGTACAAGGGCTATTGGAAGGATGTAGGAACTCTCGGCTCATATTGGGAGGCCAATATGGAGCTTGTTGATATTATTCCTGAATTCAATCTTTATGAGGAGTTCTGGAGAATATACACCAAGAGTGATATACTTCCTCCACAGTATATTGCACCTGAAAGCT
>CALGGL010000182.1 GCA_937915975.1 uncultured Lachnospiraceae bacterium
AAAAGGCTGTGATCAGAAAAAGGGGCTGTTGCAAAACGCAAATTTTGCAACAGCCCCTTCAATTTTTTATTCTTTATTATTTATTCAATATTCTTTATTCTTTTAGCCGCCAACGGCGGCGCATCTTTGGCAGGGGTACAAGGACTCGAACCTTGGGCACTCGGTTTTGGAGAACTGATAATTTTTTCCACAAAACCGAGTAATACCAACGTGTTTTGCATCTCACCATGAGCTGCCGCCGACCATTTGCCGACCTTTGAATAAATTCGAGTTCTTTTTGATATGCACAAGTGACTGAGCTACTGCATATTTTCAACTCAAAGTTTCATTTGATAGAATATTGATAATTTCACTTTGAAGTTCCGGTACATCAATTTTAACTGAATTATAAACCAGTTTCATATCCAATGTTTTATATTTATGAGCAGCAACGTCACGGAATCCCGATATATCTTTCCATGGCACATTATTGTGCGATATACGAAAATCTGCTGTAAGATTTTTAACAAGCTCACCGATGTTAATTAATGTCATACCGATAGCTCGCTTTAAAAGCTCATTGTTTAAAAAGCTTTCAATTGTGGTTTCTCCGATTAAATTAGTAGCTATCTTTGTTTCTTCTATGATTTTTTGTAATGTAACATAGTCTCTATGCTGCATATAAAGGCACCACCTTTTTTATTTCAAGCATTGAATCATTCGGGAGCGGAGCACTGATGACATCTACAGGTGTACCTAAAAGCTCTTCCATTCTGTTTTTTATCTTACATAATGTAAGCAGGGTGGCAACATAGTCCTTGGGGAATTCTACTAAAATATCAACATCACTTTCCGGCGTGTTCCTGTTCTCTGCGTATGAGCCAAATAATTGCATCTGTGATATAGGATATTCGGAAGCTACAATTTTAGCAGCATCTATAATCTGATTTGTGGTTAGCATATGAGATCCTCCATTTCTGTTTGCTGTTCATATTGCTTTTTTATCTATTAAGAAATTAGTACCGATAAGTACTGATTTCTTAATAGCAAAAAAGTCTACATATTGTAGCAGAACGCCCGTTCCGATATAGACTTTTTTATCTTATCATTCTTTCTTTGTTATGTCAAGTATTTAATAATATATTTTTTAACTTTTAAAAATATTATTGCAAAACTGAAATATTTATGTTACAATATATAATGAATTATTATCGGAAATATAAGAAAAGGAGCGTGAAAAATGGACTTTAATAAAATATGGGCGGATATACAGGACGCTATCATGAGCTCCATGGTAAACGAAGTCAGCTATAAGATACATATTAAGCCCGCGGAGCCGGTAAATTTCAATAATTCGGTATTTACCATATCCGTATCCAACCAGATAAATAAAACAATGATAGATTTCAGGTTCAAGAACATCATCGAAGGAATATTAGAGGCATACACAGGACAGAAGATCACGCTTAATACCATTCTTGATGATGAAAAAGAGGAGTTTCTGAAAAAATCCCTGATAGATGAAAAACAGCCGGTAAAGCCTGTAAGCCTGGGATTAAACGAAAAACATACCTTTGAAAATTTCGTTATAGGCTCATCTAACCAGCTTGCGGCGGCTGCGGCTATAAGCGCGAGCGAAAATCCGGGCCGTATATATAACCCACTTTTTATCTACGGTAACTCCGGACTTGGAAAAACTCATCTGATGTGCGCGATGGGTAATAAAATGATAAAGGAAAACCCATCACTAAAAGTCCTGTATGTAACTACAGAAACATTTACCAACGAATTTGTAGATTGTATTAAAAATCATCGTATGGAGGTTTTCAGAAACAAATACAGAACTGTAGATGTACTTCTTGTAGATGACGTTCAGTTTCTTATTAACCGTGACGGAACACAGGAGGAATTCTTCCATACATTTAATGACCTATACAGTCTTAACAAACAGATAGTTCTTACGAGCGATAAAAAACCGAGCGACCTTATAACACTTGAGGAACGGTTGAGGACAAGATTTACACAAGGACTTCAGATAGATATATCTGTTCCGGATTACGAAACACGTCTTGCAATATTAAGGAAAAAAGCAGAGGATAATAACTTTTCTATAGACGATAATATACTTGAATACATAGCTGATATTATCCATTCCAATGTGCGTGAGCTCGAAGGTGCTCTTATGAGGCTTATTTCAATGGCACAACTCGAACATAAGGAGCTGACTCTCGAAAACACAAAGAGTACTATAGACTCTATCCTGCCTACAGACGGTATTGTTAAGATAACACCGGATAAGATCATGGATAAGGTGTGTATAATCTATAATGTTACAAAGGACGAGCTTATCGGGAAAAGCCGTGTAAGGCAGCTGGTTGTTCCGCGCCAGGTAGCTATGTATCTTTGCTCAAAGCTTACAAATATGAACAGCTCAATGATAGGCAATACATTCGGTGGAAAGGACAGGACTTCTGTTATCCACAATGTACAGAAGATAGAATCTCTTTTAGATACAGACGATGACCTGAAAAAAAATATAGATT
>CALGGL010000183.1 GCA_937915975.1 uncultured Lachnospiraceae bacterium
GCGACCACCGAGATCTACACTCTTTCCCTACACGACGCTCTTCCGATCTAATAAACCATAAACTCCTCATTATCAAGAGCCTGCTGCTGCTTTTCGGAAACCATATCAATCCATTTTTGTTCTTCAACAAGCTTATCATCAAAGTAAGCAATTCCGGAATCCTCACTGCCCTCAAATTTGGCTCTTGCCGTGCAGGCATTGTTATATTCCTTCTCTACATCTATATCTTTTCTCTTTACATATCTTCCGTCAGAAGCCTTGCTTGCATCAATCTTATTTACGCCTGCCTGAAATGCAAATTTATGTTCGGTATCAATCTGTTCAAGCTCACCTATAAGCTTCTTAATTCTCTCGTCAAGCTCATCCGCATCCGTGTATTTAAGTAAAAGCGCAAAATTGGAATTGGTGGTATGTGTGATAAGCTCCTTTTTCTCCAGACTTGCTGCTACCTGGTCATGTATCTTACAAAGCTTCTCCTCGCCCTCCTCTATGGAGTGACACAAACAAAAGGTTCTGTATTTAACAAACACAAGATTTACAATAGCGTATTTATTCTTGGCATTTCTCTTCTTTTTAAGAAGCTGTCCACCCTTTTCTTTAAACCACATCCAGTTACGTCCCTTGGTAACCTGATCTGTAAAGAAAAAATTGGTAATCCTTCTTTGTCTGATAAATCCGCCTATAACATTTCCCACAACTATGAAAAATACGATTATAACAACAGCCGAAACAACAATCATAAGGATACCGAATAAAGCTATATCCTTGATATTGATTTTCACTGTTGCCTTTGCAACAAGGGTATTACCATCCGACAAATCTACGGAAAGCCATAAAGGAATATCGGTTGTTACTATTTCAATAAGCGATATTTCATTTTCGTCATAATAATCTATATTTACTCTGACATTACCATTTTCATAGACAACCGAACCTGAATCTCCATCATATTTATCAAGTTCACCAAGTTTGTCATTGTACTCCTTTATCTTGTCATTATCTATAACCTTATCGCCTACATAAAAGCCTTCATCCTCATCATATTCGATATTTTTTATCAAATCCTTATATTTAAATTCCAACGAACCGTCAGATATAGTAATGTAGCTTGTATCTATATCCGTATAAGCGGTTACGCCCTTAAGTTCATCGTCAAGATATACGACCTCGCCCTCTTTATTTGCAGTATTTTCTCCGTTTTGATAAATTATATTTCCGGCTTTATCCTTTATAAAATAATCTCTGCCCTCTTTATTAAGAAGACTGTAGGTTTCCTCGCCATCTCCGTAGGTATCGTAAACCCTTGCCATATATTTTATGGTATTGTACTCTGCTGTTGCTTTTGATTCGACCACATATTGAAAAAATACATCCACAAATGCAACGCCCAGAACACCAATAATCAATAATGCAATTAAGAATACCAAAATCGAAACCCATGATCTGTTTCTTTTTATCTTTTTAAAGCTTTTTTCCTTTTTTCTTTTCTTCTTTTTTGTTTTCTTATTTTCTTTTTCTTTAATTTCTTCTTTAATTTCTTCCGCCATATTTCTCCCCTTAGCTCATCAAAAGATAGGCAAAATATCCCGCATAGCATAAAAGCATAAATATTCCGCCCGGTCTTTTAAGCTTCTTATCCTTATTACATACACATATAAATAAGATGACTGCTGCCGCAATGGCAACAATCGCATCCTTAATAAACGCTCTCTCAAAGGTAATCGGAAGAATGGTTGCGGAAACGCCCACAACAAAAAGAATATTGAAGATATTACTTCCGACTATATTTCCGATTGCTATATCAGTCTTGCCCTGCTTAGCCGCAACCGAAGAGGTCACAAGTTCAGGAAGCGAAGTACCGAAGGCAACTATTGTAAGTCCGATAAGTCTTGTTGACATACCAAGCTCGGCTGCTATATAGCTTGCCGCATCAACCGTCACATCTGCACTGATAACGATACATGCCGCACCCAAAACCACCAGCAAAAATAAAATCGGAAGCTTATCCTTTTCGGAAAGAGTCGTTCCGCTTTCATCATCCGCCTCACCGTTTTTTGCGGTAAATATAAGATAAACCATAAAGCATGCCATAAGAACAAGGAAGATAATTCCGTCCATTCTTGAAAGCTCATCTCCCATCATACCGAGAACAAGCAAAAGTACGGTAATAAATATTACAAACGGGATTTCAAATCTAAATGTATTCTTTTTGATTGCAAGTGCGGCTATACACGAAGCCACACCAAGTATAAGAAGGATATTCATGATATTACTTCCGATAACATTACCGACAGAAATACCTGCATTACCCGAAGCAGCACCCTTTATACTTACCGCAGCCTCAGGAAGCGAAGTACCGAAGGCAACTATCGTAAGTCCGATTACAATCTGCGGAACATTGAACTTAAGTGCAATCTTGGACGCACCGTCAACAAAGGTATCCGCACCCTTTATCAAAAGATAAAAGCCTGCCACAATAAACACCGCATTCAAAGCCATCATCAATCACCTGCTGTCAGGAAGAAAGTC
>CALGGL010000184.1 GCA_937915975.1 uncultured Lachnospiraceae bacterium
TGTGAAATATATAAGTATTTTCACTCACACCATACTGCGATAAACAGAAGTTTATATGCAGATGTGGCTTGACATTGGGGGATGTATGGGGTAAAATGTGAATTTGAAAATGGTTTTTAATTTCATTTTTGGTTTAATTCGTAGTTTGGAGGATATATCATGGGTGAACTTATATGTAAGGATCTGACACTCGGATATGAGAATAATGCGTTGATTGAAAACCTTAGCTTTGAGGTGAAAAAGGGAGATTATCTGTGTATAGTCGGAGAAAACGGAACAGGTAAGTCTACGCTTATGCGTACTATATTAAGGCTACAAAAGCCTATGTCCGGAAGCATAGAGTATTCGGATGGTTTAAAGAGTACCGAGATAGGATATCTGCCGCAGCAGACACTTGTGCAGAGGGACTTTCCGGCTTCGGTTAAAGAGGTTGTTATATCAGGCTGTCAGGCAAAGACAGGTATCAGACCTTTTTATTCAAAAGAAGAAAAGGCACTTGCTGCAAAAAATATGGAAAGACTTGGTATAGATAATCTTGCAAAAAGGTGCTACAGAGAGCTTTCGGGAGGACAGCAGCAGAGAGTGCTTCTGGCACGCGCACTTTGTGCGACCGAAAAGATGCTTCTTTTGGATGAACCGGTTTCAGGACTCGACCCTAAGGTAACTGCAGATATGTATAAGATGATTAAAAAGCTAAATGATGACGGAATTTCGATAATAATGATTTCACACGATATATATTCTGCTGTTAAGTATGCAAGTCATATACTTCATATAGGTAATGATACCTTTTTCGGAACGGTAGAGGAGTATAGGAAAACAAAGCTTGGTAAGCTCTATCTGGATGAGGAAGGAGGAAAGGATAATGCTTGAAACACTTTCATTTTATCTTAAGTTCTCCTTTGTGCAGTATGCAATCATAGTAGGTGTACTTATAGCACTTTGTTCATCACTGCTCGGAGTAACACTTGTACTGAAAAGATTTTCATTTATAGGTGACGGACTTTCACATGTGGCTTTTGGTGCCATGGCTATTGCTTCAATTTTGAATCTTACTGATGATATGCTTTTGGTATTGCCAATAACCGTTATATCAGCTATACTTTTGCTATGGACAGGGCAAAATGCGAAGATAAAGGGTGATGCGGCGATTGCCATGATTTCCGTTGGCGCACTTGCTTTAGGATATCTTTTGATGAATATTTTTTCCACATCAACGAATCTTTCAGGAGATGTATGTAGCACGCTCTTTGGTTCAACATCAATACTTACCTTAAGACCGTCGGAGGTATGGCTCTGCATAATACTGTCCGTGGTTGTGGTATTGGCATTTATATATTTTTATAATAAAATATTTGCGGTAACCTTTGATGAAAGCTTTGCCAAAGCCGTAGGAACAAAGGCAAATGTTTATAATTTTATAATTGCCGTAATAATTGCGATAATAATTGTTCTTGCTATGAATCTTGTGGGTTCGCTCCTTGTTTCGGCACTTATTATTTTTCCGGCACTTTCGGCTATGAGATTATTTAAAAGCTTTTTATCGGTAACGGTATGCTCTACGATATTTTCTGTGGTATGTGCACTACTTGGTATACTGATATCCATAGTTTACGGAACACCGGTTGGATCCACGATTGTTGCGGTTGATATGGTTGGATTTTTTGTATTTACAATTATCGGAAAAATTAAATCATAACAGTATAAGGAGATAGATATTATTATGATCAAGATTAGAAAAAGGATAATGGCTGTAATTATTGCTGTTATGATTGTTGCTTCACTGTCGGCTTGCAAAAAGGCAGATAATACCGGAAAGAGGGACAGCTCGGGAACCGGAGTTTCAGATGTCCTTGATGAAGGAGTTTCAAAGGAAGAGGCAGATAAAGAAACGACTACCGAAGTAAAAACCGAAGAAACGACGGAAGCAACGGTTACATCTGAAGATACGACGGAAGAAGAAACCACCACCGAGGCCAAGGAGAATAATGATCCTAAGGAGGCAACGGTTATTCCTCCTGAAATAGATGTTGACCTTACGACTCTTTCAAGTACAATGGTTTACTCCGAGGTATATAATATGATGACCGAGCCGGATACTTATCTCGGGAAAAATATTAAGATGGCGGGTAATTTTGCGGTATATATTGACGAGGAAACAGGTAAAATATATTATGCATGTATAATTCAGGATGCAACGGCGTGCTGTGCACAGGGTATTGAATTTGTACTTGCCGGAGATTACAGCTATCCTGAGGATTATCCTGAAGTAAATGATATTATTACGGTTACAGGAACCTTTTCAGCTTATGAAGAGGATGGCTGGGTTTATTATACCCTTCTTGATGCAAAGATGGAGTAATCCTTAAGTGTCAAAATTAATTTCAAAATGTAGGATTTTGTTATGAATAATGCTTTTATCGAAAAAAGAAAGATAAGAAAATATATGGCTGTATTAATTGTTTTAATACAGCTTATATTATTATGCGGTTCTTTTACGACAAAAGCTGCCCAATATGAGAAAATCAGGTCTATGGATGATTTTTATGTTAAGCTGTCCAACCAGATTTTTTCTCACGAGGTAGATAAATATTATGAAGTGCCCGATTATGATATTGTAAAAACCATAATGAGTATGAGTATGGAGGACTATGAGTACCATTATGATGAAAATAATCCGCTTATAAGCGGATGTTATCTTTCACATTACATAACTTATATGAATTTATATTACAGAAACGGTAATCTCAGGGTAGTAATTCAGTTTAAGTATTCCAAGTCGGAAATGGATGAGCATTTTGCCATGATGAGTGAGCTTTCCAAAGAGCTTAAATGTGATACTGATTATGATACGGTTCAAAATGTACACGATTATCTGATAAAAAACTTTGAATATGACAAGAAGACCATATACGTTAATCATACGGATATCGATGGATTTAAGGATAACCAAATGGTCTGCAGCGGTTACAGTCTTGCGGCATATTATCTGCTTAATGCGGTTGGAATTCCGACAAGAGTTATTACCGGATATGGCGGAGTCGGAACCTCCGATGAAAGAAATCATATGTGGAATATGGTTGAGCTTGACGGCAAATGGTATAACATGGATATTACATGGGATGATACCAATGGAAAAAGGCCTACCTATAATTATTTTTTAAAAAGTGATGATGATTTTACGGAGCATATCAGATTGGGGAAATATGATATAGCTTATTTTTCCACCATAGTAGCAAAAAAATCATATAAGCTTCCCGCAAAGCTTAAACTTGGAGAGTTTGGCTGGTATGTGTTTATGGTTGCGGTGTTATTATCGGGAATGTTTATATCTTCGGTGATTATTAATAAGAAACGCAGGAAAAAAGAAAAAGAGGTTTACAGAATAATCAGTGCAAAGCCTATGAATGAAGAATTTGATATGACCGGATACACGGATAAGGAACAATAAGTTTATAGCGAAGCCTTCATTATCTTTTTGTTTTCATACATAATACTGTCTGCCTGACGAATAGCTTCTACAGGATTGATATAGTTTTTATTGTTGACATATATGTAACCGCAGGCAGCGGATACCTTAAACGGAAAGCTTCCGTCGGCATCTACGGCTTCCAGCTTTTCTTTAAATTCATCAACGAGTTTTTTTGCGTTTTCCTCTTTAACAAATACACAGGCAACAAATTCGTCACCGCCCCATCTTGAGGCAAAACCTTTTTCAGCAAAAGTGTTCATAATATTTTCAGCAGTCATCTTAAGAAGCTTGTCACCGGTTTCGTGTCCGAATTTATCATTTGCAAGTTTCAGATTATTTACATCGATAAAAACCATGGTGTATTCTTTAATGCCCTTTTCTTCCATTTCCTCAATCTGCTTATAGCAGGAAGCACGGTTTGGCATACCGGTAAGTGCATCCTTGTAGGCGAGCAAAAGCAGCTGTTCTTTTTCGATTTTAGAAGTATACTGCTCTGTTGAAAACGAGATAAGGTATATCACAAGAGAAAGCGCAATAACAAGGATTGCCAGTGAGCTTAAGCCATGGGTTGTAAACCAGGATTTTTTCATAAGGAATTTGGTTACGTTAAATCTGACAAGCTCAAATATTCCGCAAAGCATGGATATCAATATTCCGTATCTTAAGATATAGATGTAATTATTGCTCTTATTCTTTGTTCCGAGGAATATGGCAAAAATAAGAGTAACCAGTAATATGCCTGCCAAAAGGTGGAGGCTCTTAAGCATATCGGAATAATTTCTTTCCATAGGTGAAAGCTCTATTGCAGTTGCAATTATATAATATAAAAGATAAATGAAAGACACTGCTGTTACCATTTTTTGGACAAAAGGTACATCAACAACATAATAGATATGATAGACACAAGACAAGACGAAAATCGCGAGCAAATGATAATTTTTTTAAAAATTTTTTGTGACGATTTAAATATGCGATTAAAGGACAAAAATTATATAAAAAATAATAAAGATATAAAAGAGCCAGAAATGCCAGTGATGGAACGAATAAATAAAACATTAATAAATTTATTACAATTAAAGCCGAGTGTAATTAGTAGATATGGTAGTGAATTATTGGACAAAATTTGGGATTTAAATGACGATATGAATGATTATATCCCACCTGAGGAAATTTTGAATCAACCGAAGGATAAAAGATTAACACCGGCTGAATTGATGAAATATTTTTTGAAGTTATTTTTCGGGAATAAAAATAATGTCGAAGAATTATTAAATGATAAAGTTATTATTATCGATGAAGAAAAAAGAAAAATTAATATTAATGAAGAAAAATGTAAAGAAATAGGGAAAAATGTGGAGAATAAATATATAAATGAAAATAATTTATTAAATAATTTAATGATAATAAAAATACTATCATATACAAATTCAGAAATGTTTTATACAAATATAAGTAGTTTATTAATGACTTTGGATAATAGTGTCATTAAATTTTATAAAGCTTTATCCTTATTTTCTTTCTCGTTATGGACATTATCAAATAAAAAGGACAATTTAATCAAAAGTATATTATACATTATAGGCGGTGTATTAAAAGACTTTTGTCGTTCGTTATTTAAGACTGAAAATGTTGATATTAATAAATTAATATACTTTAAAGAAAAGCCAAAGGAAGAACATTTTTTTAAAGATATTATATTACCTGAGAAATCTGTTTATTTAATCAAAAAATTTTTGTTATTGAATATGACTAATTTCATCGCGGTTTTCTTGTCGGGATATGATGCTAATAAATGCTTCGATATACAAGATGGGAATTACTGGGATGAATATTATGGACTAATTCTTAGATTAAAAGACCCGAAATTAACCGAAAAAGAAAAAGATGATATTCCAAGGATGATACCCCTAAGTTTAGATATGAAATGCGTTGTCATGTTGTTCATTACTGATTTCTTGTTTTTCTTTTGTACACATTTTTGCGATGTTAATAATAGCAATGATAAAAAAGCATTAAGCTCAAGTTTCAGTAATTTCGATAATTTCTTGTTTCTTGGGGAATATATGGTAATTAATAGTAATTATAATATATTAACATTTTTTGAAAAAAATGTGGGATATATTAGGTTTGGACCATTACAAACAGAGAAAATGGAATATGAAATGAAAGATAATTTTAATACATATGGATTATTCTTTATTTTCTTCTCTCTTTTACAAGAAAAAAAAGTTCCTTTGATTATTCAAAAAAAGGCTTATGTTAATGTAATGAATCAATATGTTAAAGTTGTTCTTAAAGAGGCGAAAGATTTTGGTATTCAAGAAAAAAGTAATGCTTTAATGAAATATTTCATTGATGAATTACAAAAAAATAAACTAATAGATTTAAATGAAAGTGAATTGAATATTTAAATTTAATTTTAATTTATATATATTATATTATTTAAATCAAAATTAAGTTTATATAAAATATATGGGGATTGGGGATTGGGGATTGGGGAATGGGGATTGGGGATTGAGCCCAAT
>CALGGL010000185.1 GCA_937915975.1 uncultured Lachnospiraceae bacterium
TTGCTCCTATATCCTGCATGCCCGACTGTCCGTATGCAGGCTGGGTTACACCTATATCCTGTATGCCCTGATTATCTTGATCTGCCATTATAATACCTCCTCTTAACCCTTGTTTCATAATTAATATATATCTATATAATTATTATAAAATAATAATATATTCAAATAATATCCGAGCTTCAAAATCTTGATTATAAAATGTCTATATACTCACCGGCAAGTGCCTTATTCATACTTCTTACCGCACAGAACTTTCCACACATTGAACAGGTTTCTTCAAACTCCGGACTTCGGCTTTCCCTTATCATCTTTGCAGTCTCGGGATCTATACAATACATCCACTGTTCTTCCCAATCAAGCTTCTGCCTTGCCCTTGCCATCTTATCATCTATATCTCTTGCGCCTCTTACACCCTTGGCAATATCTGCCGCATGAGCAGCAATTTTTGATGCTATTATACCCTGTTTTACATCATCCAAATTCGGAAGTGCGAGATGCTCAGCCGGCGTTACATAACATAAAAACGCCGCTCCGCTTGCCGCTGCAATTGCTCCGCCTATTGCAGAAGTTATATGGTCATATCCCGGTGCAATATCTGTTACAAGCGGTCCGAGCACATAAAAAGGTGCGCCCATACAAATCGTGCTTTGAAGCTTCATATTGGCCTCTATCTGATCAAGCGGCATATGTCCGGGTCCCTCAACCATAACCTGCACATCCTTTTCCCATGCTCTTTTGGTAAGCTCTCCAAGTCTTACAAGCTCTTCAATCTGGCATACATCCGATGCATCCGCGAGGCACCCCGGTCTGCAGGCATCTCCAAGAGAAATAGTCATATCGTATTCTCTACAAATATCAAGTATCTCATCATAGTATTCATAAAACGGGTTTTCTTCTCCCGTCATACACATCCATGCAAACACAAGCGAACCGCCTCTTGAAACAATGTTCATAGTACGCTTATGCTTTTTTATCTGTTCTATAGTTTTTCTTGTTATCCCGCAATGCAGTGTAACAAAGTCCACACCGTCCTCAGCGTGAAGCCTTACCACATCTATAAAATCCTTGGCTGTGAGAGTTGCTAAATCTCTTTGATAATGTATAACGGAATCATAAACCGGCACGGTTCCTATCATAGCCGGGCATTCGGAAGTAAGCTTCCTTCTAAAAGGAACGGTATCTCCATGTGAAGATAAATCCATAATGGCGTGAGCACCGAGCTTCACCGCTTCCATTACCTTTTTCATTTCCTCATCATAATTCGCTTTATCTCTTGATACGCCAAGATTAACATTAATCTTTGTTTTAAGCATGGAGCCTATACCCTGAGGTTTGATACAGGTATGCTTTTTATTTGCACATATTACGACCTTTCCGCTTGCAACGAGAGGCATAAGCTCATCAACAGTCATAAGCTCATCCTTAGCAACAGCCTCAAGCTCTTTAGTAATTATCCCTTTTCTTGCAGCCTCCATCTGAGTAGCATATTCCGTCATTTGCCCTATGTCCTCCAAAATAAAAATCACTTTATATTTTATCATACGAAAGAAAAAAACACAAGGAAGAAAGAAAGTGCCACGAGGCAGTCCCCGTGGCACTTTTTTCTTCTTTTATTCTTCCTTACTGTCAATGTATTTGTTAAGAGTTTCAACAACTGTATTTAAGTTGTAAGGTTTAGCTATATAATCATCAAGCTTATTCTCAAGAATTCTTTCCTTATCACCAAACATTGCTCTTGCGGTTACGGCAATGATTGGAAGTCTGTTCTTGTGTTCCTTTTGCTCTATCTCACGAATCTCCTGAGTGGCAGCTATACCGTCCATAACCGGCATCTGAACATCAAACAAAGCTGCATCGTATTCCTTTTGTTTAAATAATTCGACTGCTTTTTCACCGTTCTCAGCTATATCGTATGAGAAGCCTGCCATTCCGAGAAGCTTTCCGATAACCTGCTGGTTAACAGGTTCGTCCTCTGCAACAAGAATTCTTGCCTTGCTATGGGCATTTATTGAAAATACTGCCGCATCATCTTTCTTTTCTTCACTCTTTTTCTGAGCCTCAACCTCTGCCGCCTTAACAACCTTAAGAGGTATCTCAGCTATGAAGGTTGAACCTATTCCTTCTTTACTCTGAACGGTTATTGTACCGCCCATAAGCTCTGCAATCTGTTTAGAAATAACAAGTCCGAGACCGGAGCCACCGTACTTTCTTGTATCAGAGGCATCAACCTGAGAGAATCGGATAAAGAGCTTATCCATATCCTTCTCGGATATACCGATACCCGAATCGGCAACCGCTATTCTCATATTGATGGATTCCTTATCGATATCTATCGCAGCAACCTTAACTCTTACGCTTCCTTCAGAGGTGAACTTAAGAGCATTGGATAATAAACAGTTAAGTATCTGCTGAATTCTCTGTCCGTCGCCCTTAACAAGCTTAGGTATATTGTTACCGAATGTACAATCAAGGTCAAGTCCCTTATTAGTTGCAAGCGGTACCTGAGCTGCAACGGTTTCTTCAATAGCGCTTTTAACATCAAATATCTCTTCTTTAAGATTATATTTACCTGCCTCAAGCTTACTTATATCAAGAATATCATTTATTAATCTAAGGAGTGTATCTGCACAATTCTTTGCAGTTGTAAGGTTATCTCTGTAATCCGCCTGAAGATCGTCAGCCATAAGTGTAAGCTGAAGCATACCCAATATACCATTGATAGGTGTTCTTATTTCATGGCTCATGTTGGCAAGGAATTCAGCCTGAGTCTTATATGCCGCATTGGCATCCTCGATAGCCTTTGAAAGCTGATTCTCGGTTTCCTTCTGCTCGGTTACATCAATAACCACCATATTGATATAATCCGCTTCCGACTTATACATAACGGTATTAAATACCTTACCGAGCTTTTCCATGGTTATCTCAACATCCATGAAGTCACCCTCTCTGGTTCCGGATGTATTGTACGCCATAAACCATGCATTTATATCCTGAAGTACATCTATCTTACTTTCTCCGAGAATCTTATCCTGATAATCGGAATTATCAAGATTAAAATAGCTTCCGAACTTTTCATTTGCCTCTTCTATACAGTAACCAACGTTGTTACCCATAGAGTCGGTAATAATCTTTGCATGTGCGAATCCTATAGGAAGATTCATAAAGAGCTTTTTATATTTGTCACTCTTTGAATGTCCAACAACCTCGTCTCCGCAAAGAGCAAATATACATACTCCTTCCAATGCCGCAGCTACAACACCGACAATTATTCCGGCTACATGTCCTCCTGTTGCTACTCCGAGAATTATGCCGAGAACCACATCAATCACAGCAGAAAAAATAATCAGTTTTTGCCAGCCAAATGATTTTAATTTTTCCATTGACTAATACACCCCTATTCCTTTTTGATTAACTTAAACAACCTCACCCAAACGATAAGGCGATACATAAGAATATATTACTATATATTTTCTTTTAGGTCAATCTCATCATTGTTATTTTTCACTAATTTTTTACGCTTGTTTTTATTACTATTGTACACTGTGCCTAGCGCAAATAATATCCACGAAACAACCGACACCAATATTCCAATGTACAGGCCTCCCGGTGTATATATCATTTCAACGGTATGCTCACCCGGCTCCATATCAACTCCGATAAACGCATCCATAATCTTATAATAATCCGTCTTTTTTCCGTCCACCTTAACAGTCCATCCGACATCATAAGGTATAGACATAAACAACGTATTTTCCGCCGGCATTACAATTTTTCCGAATATATATCCGTCATCATAATCCTCTACCGAAAGCTTATTCATATCAAGCCTGTTATAAACATTTTCAAAGCTCGCCCGGTCGAATGACGCCAAATCAATCGTTGCCGTCTGTGTACCTCCTGCGTTATTATATACATACTCAACACATATCGTATCACCCTTATAAAGCTCTCCCAAATGGAATATCTGAATCTGATATCTGTCATACGCATATTCCTCATCATTAATATAAAATCTGATTTTTGTAACGGAATTTCCGCGACAGTTTATATAATAATCTCCATCCTCTTCTATGATAAAATATGCCTTAAATCCCGTGCTTCCCGAGCCTTGAGGAGTCATGGTCACCTTATTTCCCGCAGCACTCACCTCGGAAGTATCACTGCTTACGGAAAGAGAAAGCTCCTTTGCCCGCATAAAACCGCTCAATCCGGTCATATAATAAGCAAGATTAGTAATATTGGCAAACGGATATCCGGAATTCGGATTCCAGTTTTTAACATTTTCCGAAATCGCAAATCCGATTGAAAGCGGATAAGGATTTTCATAAATGTCAGCACCATCTACACTTTCAAGATAATTAAAATCAAAATTATTCAAATCTCCCGGTCTTTTTATCAGATATCGTACATTAAATATACTATTGGTAAACGGAGAATTACCCATATACAAGAACTCATTTGCGCCCGTATAAAAACCAAGCTTTCCCATAACGTGAGTGACATCTCCCAAAACAGTCGAGCAAAATGTTCCCACACTTGGCATATTGTGCCATGTAACCTCATCAAGCACTGTTGATCTCATAAGCTCGCTTCTGTAGAAGCCTGCATTTTCCTCATCGGCAATTTCCTTTATACGTTCGTTTGCTGCCGTAACCGCTTCGGTTGTTTTATATTTTTCATAGTAATCCGAATACCCGTTATAAAAAAATCCAAGTAAGGAGCTTATTGACATTTCAACAACGCACACAACACTAATTAATATTTTAAAGATAAAGCCTCTATAAACATTAATCGAGCGAAGCAAACAAATTATCATATATAATGAAAGCATAATTACGGAGGCTATCATTATCTTTTTGCTTATTCGGACATCCGCCTCCAAACTGCAAAGCACAATATACGCAATTGACAAAAGATAGGCTCCTACAATTATCACGGCGTGTGTTCTGTGAACACGTCTTAATGTCTCATACGCAATCATAAGTAAAATAAATATAAATAAAAACGAGAAACGATTCGGTATTCCGTACTGGTCATGGAATCCGTGCCATATATAATTAAGGGTTGTCGAATTAAAACTTACCGCAAGAAATGCAAGCAATATAATATTTTTTAATTTTTCAAATATACCGATTTTACCTGTGAATATATACAGAAAAAGTGTAAATACGGCAAGCATGCCGCAATAAAGATTTACTCCGCCGTCAAAGGTCTGATTGGTCATAGGCATGGTAAGGAAAAACTGCTGCTTTAAAAGATTAAATATATTGCCGTACCATTCCCATTTAGGCAGCTTCATATCTCCTGCTGCCGTTGACATTATTCCGAAGTATGCCGGTACAAGCAAAAATGCAGCCATGCCTCCCGATATCAGAGAATAAAAAGCAAATCTTATCCCGTCCTTAAAGAATTTTTTTATTGATTTATGATTATATAACAAGAACCAGAGCACAAGGAATATACACACTATAAAGCCTATATAATAATTACAATATAATGCATAGAACAAGGAAAGCGCATAAAGCTTCGGACTTTTACCCCTCATAAGTCTTTCAAATCCCAACATTATAAGCGGAAATATCATAATGACATCCATCCACATGGTACACCAGTTATATCCAACAACATAATTATTAAGTCCGTAACATATGGATACAGCGATAATTATAAAGCTTTTATCAACCTTTTTTTCGCTGTTTTTATGAGCAAGGAAGTAAGCCATTGCACTGCCGCTTAAGGCAACCTTTAATGCAATTATTATACATGCTCCCGCAACGATATTTTCTTTATTGAACAAAAGCAAAAGGTAGTTAAACGGGCTTGACAGATAATACGAGGAAAGTGACATAAAGTTAGAGCCCAATGCTATATTCCACGTATAAAAAAGACTTCCCTCATGCTTAAGCTTGTCCATATATTCAGAATAAAACGGCACGTATTGATGCAGGCTGTCTATTATGGTTATTGTATTTTTTCCGAAAGGAGCAATTTTTTGCACAGCAAAAACAACTGTCATTATAATCGCAATTATAAGAAACGGAATATAATAACAGTAGTTATCGAGAAGCCACTGCTTCACTGACTTTCTTTCTTTGTTAAATACTAAAATTTTGCTGAATAAATAATTTAGTACAAGAACAATTATCTGAATTATAAACAGCTTGGCAATCCACTCTTTAATTCTGAAGCTGTCACACAAAACAGCAAGACCAAGTACCTCAACAGCCATAGATACAAGTCTTGCACATACAAACGCAAAAGCTTCTCTTATCGCTTCGGAAAGGTTCTTGGTTTTACTTTGAAAAACAAAATATTTGTTTATAAAATACGCAAATATTATAGCCATAATAATGGCTATAATATTGCATATGTTTCTATCTATATTTGTAAGTACTCTTAACGAAAAGAATACTATAAAATTAACAAGTGTTGTGCATCCTCCGGCAAATACATATCTGATTTTGTCATTGGCAAACAACTTTTTTAAAAGGTTCAACATTTCTAACAATTACTCCGGTTTCTTACTGAAATCCTCCCATAAGATATATTAGCGGTGAATTCCAATATATAGTTACCTCATTACATGAGAAGCTCTGCTCGTTATCAACGTAAGCAAGTGCAGGCGCATATCCGTGTAATACCGCCTTTGCATACGGATCCTCAAGAGCGTTATCCGGTCCTCCCACAAGCATACCCGGCATGGTTTCGCCAAGCACCTGTGAAGGTCTGTGATGTGTATGCTCAGGTGATAAATCACCGTAGCCTGTAACATAACAATATCCTGTTCCGTTAACACCAAATATATAATCTCTGTGTCTTTGAGCATACTCGGCATATTCTTCATTCGGAGAAATCTTATTTGCCATAAGAAGAAGCATTCCGTTATTTGCAATACTCATATTACTTCCCCAAGGATAATTTGTTCCGAGTCCCATGAAGAAAGGCTCCTTTTTGCATTTTGCAATAAGCTTGTCAGCTGCCTCAAGAAGTGCAGCGGTTGCGGACTCTTTGGCACCTGCATCTATATCATCAGCCTTTGCAAGATCATAAAGCGCATAACCGCCTATGCCTGCCCAACCAAGATTTGTATCAGGTCTGCTGTTAACCATTTCATTTACAACGTCAAGATACTTGCTGTCTTTTGTTGCAATATATAATTCGGATGCTGCCCAGAGTTTCTCGTCTGCAAGCTGGTTATCAGGATATTCACCTGTTACTATCTCTTCAGGGTTCTTGTAACCCTTCATTCCTTCATTTGCCTCAAGATAAGCATATGCATTTTCTGCTGCAGCTAAACAATTGGCTGCAAAATCCTTATCATACTCTGCATATATAACAGAAGCCTTTGCCATAACAGCGGCAAAATCACCTGTAGCCGCATAGGAAACAGGCGCAAGCACAAGCTGGTCGGTTTCATCAACCGCGAGTACCGTTTCAGGGAATACAAGAGCGGTTACCTTATGATATACTCCGCCCGAAGCACTGTCCTGCATCTTAAGCATCCAGTCAAGCTCATACTTTGCTTCATCAAGCAAATCAGGTATTCCGTTTCCGCTTTCAGGAATTCCTATATCATCTGCCGATATATCAAAATCCTCATATGTAAGTAACAAATCCTGAACGGTCTTTGCACCTGATACTACATATCTTCCGTAATCACCTGCATCATGCCATCCGCCGGATACGTCAACGGTTGAGCTTGACGAAGATCCGTAGACAATTGCATTTTCGGTATGACATGCCTCATGCGCAAAGTCGCCGGCTATATCCTCCGTAACCTCACAGCCGCATCTTTGCTTATAAAGCATAAGTATTACATCCTTATATATATCATCATATAAATTATAGCCTATCTCGAAGTCATAGGATTCTCCTGAAGGACTTGAGATAATCTTATATTTTCCGGTATATTTGAAATCAGAAAAATCACCCTGCTTAACGCCCAGATTGACCGTACTGTCAAATGCCATATCTCCGTACTCACCGATATAAACTGTATCTCCCGTTTCAGCATCCACTATCTTGAATTTTTCTTCATCCTTTGAGGTGACAATAACCGTCTTATAATCATCCGGTTCATAACCTATCTGGTTAACCTTTACCTGAATAGGTGTAGGTGCACCCACTATCTTTTCAGCATTTGAACTGTCTGTTACAAAAAGTGAGAAGTTGTCAAAGTATATCTTATGTGCTCCCGGGTCTCCTCCGTTTTCATCAAAAGCACCCATATTTATGGCAAGTCTCGGAGCAGGATCGGAATCCTCATCCATAGTAAACTCATAATCTATTGTCTGTACCTCAGAGGTAACAGCTACCTTATCAGATGCGTAAGCATGATAATCACCGCCGTTTACCTGGACTCTCCACTCCAAATTACACGGAACATCCGAATGTACATCGAAAGAAACCGTATATACACAGCCTCTTGCCATGGTGAAGCCGTCATAATAAAGCTGGCAGGAATGCTCGAGCGTACCTGTTTTTGCAATGTCCGCTACAAGTTCTCCATCCTCAACATAAAGCAGATAATCACCACCGTTTACATAGGTCGTAAAGCCTGCTGTATCACCGTCATCAAAATTAATTCCCAGTACATCCGCACCCTCAACGGTTGTAAATCTGTCATCCTCTATATACGGCTCCTCTGTCGTAACCCATTCCTCATTGTCTTCGATAACAGGAGCAGGACCTAAATCCTCGGTTACGGCATCCGTTTCCGATGCTGTTTTTTTACTGTCATTTTTTTTACCGCTGCAGCCACAGGCTGAAAGCATCATAATCGCCGCCATGGATACGGCTGCTATTTTTTTCATTTTCCTCATTAAAACATCCTCACTTTTTTATTTATTGTTTACACATTTTTATTACTTCCTCAAACGGCATATCGCCGCCAAATATATCAAGTGCACTTCCGATTGTAACATCAAGCCTGTCACGTCCAAGCTTTTTCAGCTTTTTTAAATCCTCAAAGCTTCCCACACCTCCTGCGTAGGTTATGGGAATTCTCGCCCAGCCTCCGAGCAAATCCGCAAGTTCCTCTTCTATACCCTGTGCCTTACCCTCAACATCTACGGCATGAATAAGAAATTCACTGCAATATTCCGAAAGCATATCAAGTGTAGACTCATCAACCTTAACCTCGGTAAAATTCTGCCACCTGTCCGTAACTATGTAATAACTATCATACTGCTTGCGACAGCTTAAATCAAGTACAAGCTTATCTTTTCCGACTGATGCAAAAAGCCTTTCAAGATTATCGTAGTTTATCTTTCCGTCCTTAAATACATATGAGGTAACTATAACCTTGTCTGCGCCCATTTCAATAAAGTTCTTTGCATTATCGGCAGTTATCCCTCCTCCAATCTGAAGGCCTCCCGAAAAGCTTGAAAGCGCAAGCTTTGCCTGTCTTATATCCTCATCATAATATTCACTTTGTTTTGGATTAAGTATTATTACATGCCCGCCGTTTAATCCGTATTTTTTATATATTTTCGCATAATAGTCGGCGCAAAGCTCCGATACAAAATTATCTCTTGCACTGTCAGCCTCATCCTTAAGACTCCCTCCGACTATCTGCTTAACCTTACCGTTATGAATATCTATACATGGTCTGAATTTCATATTTTTTCACCTTATATTTATTCCGAATCATTTTCTGTTTTTTCTTCAGGCATTCCTTCAGTATTTTCTTCATCCTGCTTTTCTTCTGCCGGTATAATTTCCGGAAGAGTGAACTGCTTTCCTTCCTTCGTAAAGTTCACATTATAGAATGGATCTCCGTCTCTTAAAATATTCGGCCACATAATCCGGAATAAATCTTCTTCTCTTTCAAGCTCCTCTTCAATTCTTATGGTATTTCCGATTATAGGCTTTGTATCATGAAAATGCCAGCCTGCATCTGCAACAGTAACAACCCAGTGGTTGAGTTCATTTAACTTAAAGCAAAAATCAATTTCCGAAAGAGAAGTCTTGAATTTGTCGGAAAAGCCTCCGACCTTTAGGAAAAGATCCTTCTTAACCATCATACACGAAGCAGAGACTGCACTGCAGTCTGTATTTATCCTGTTATGCATAAGATAACCGTTATCATCCTTCACGAGTCCCTGATAAAGATTTGATACAAGTCCGTTCACGCCTATGACATAGCCCTTGTGGTAAATCATATCGTTATCATCGTATAAAACTCCAGATACGGCACCAACCTCATCACGCATACAATTTCCCAGCATCTCACCCATTGCAGTTGCGTCTATAAGCTCAACATTATTGTCCAAAAAGAAAAGATAATCTCCGTTTGCCAAAGAAGCCCCAAAGTTTCTTATGGCAGGAAGTCCGTCCAGCTTGGTATTTGTAATTATTTTTACGTTTTTTCTTATGCTTTCTATCCGGTGATAGAAAGCTGTCATTTCTTTATTTTCACTCTCTGTATCTATTACTATTATTTCAAAATTATTATATCTTGCTTTTTCAAACAAAGGGAAAATACATTTTTCCAAAAGGGTAGGTGAATTTCCTCCCGGAATGATAATCGTAAGAAACGGATTACCCGGAGTTTCATACTCAACCTTATACACGCCCCACATATCCGTATGTACCGCAGTGGCATAGTATCCCATTCTCTTTATATGTGCTCCGAGTGCACGCTTTCCCGCTTCCTTGGCATACTCTTTGTTATGCACATCCAAAGATACGGAAGAGTTATTAACTCTCTTATGATAAAGAACTCTCGGTATATGCTTTATGCTTGTAGTTCTCTCGCAGCATCTTAAGGTAAAATCATAATCCTGTGCTCCGTCAAATTCCGAGTCAAAGCCGCCGAGTCCCACCGCCATATTTCTTTTTACGACAAAAAGATGTCTTATATAATTATAAGCGCGCAGAATATCTATACTGAAATCCGGCTTAAATACCGGTTCAAGATACTTCCGTCCGTCTGCGGAAACCTTATCTTCATCCGAATATATAATGTCATATCTTATTTCCTGAAGTTCACTTGCCACACTAAAAAGTGCATCCGGCGGAAGTAAATCATCATGATCTACAAAGGTCACATAATCACCAGTCGCCATCTGAAGAGCCTTATTACTGTTTCCCGAAATTCCAAGATTCCTATCCACATAAAGATAATTAATCCTGCTTTCGTTTTCCATATATTCCTTAACAATATTACTCTGTCTGTCAGAACCGTCCACTATGCAAAGTTCCCAGTTTTCATAGGTCTGTGCCATGACGGATTCTATCATCTTTCTCAGATACACCTCGGGAGTTTTATAAACGGGAACTATTATGCTTATAACCGGACTGTATCTTAACGCAATCTCTCTTTGCTTAGAGAGCTCCTCTTCCTTTGCTGCGTGATATCTCTTATACCAACTGTTATAGGCGTTTCCCGGTCCGTTCACCTTATCGCGCATTCTCGTCCATACTCCGCTTATACCGTTTGACCTTATATAATTAAAGCCTTTTTTTATACTTGCCGCATTGATAGATGATAAATCAAATTTCATAAGGTGAACCTCCCTTCCTTTTTCTATATATATTACAGTTGTGACAGGACGTAACCTTGACACAACTTATACCCTGATTGAGAAATCGGCTTTATCCAATGTTAGATTAACATTGTAATACGGATCTCCGTTTTCAAGGATCTTAGGCCATCTGCTTCTGAAAAGCTTTATCTCGCTGTTAAATCTCTCCTTCTTTTCAAAGGTATCTTCGGCACCTCTTGACTTAGACTCATAATGATGAAGTCTGGCATTGGCATTATATACAACAAGCTTTCCGAGTGCTCTGACCTTCATACAAAAATCAATATCATTAAACGCAACTCTGAACGCTTCCTCAAGTCCGCCCACTTCATCGTAAATCTCCTTCTTTGTCATAAGGCAGGCTGCCGTTACGGCACTGTAATCACAAGCAACCTTTGTTCTGGACTGGTAAAGGTCACTGTCCTCGTCAAGAGTTACAAAGGCATGACCTGCTATTCCCCCAAAACCGACAACCACACCGGCATGCTGGATGGTATCATCCTCATAATAAAGCCTTGCTCCAACTATGCCAACATCCTCTCTTTGACAGAAACCAAGCATCTGTGAAAGCCAGTCACCGTTTATAACCTCTATATCATTATTCAATAAAAGTATATATTCGCCTTTTGCTTCCTTAACACCGAAGTTATTGATGGCAGAATAATTAAACTCCTTGTCCCAGTAAACAACCCGTACGTTATCCCTTTTCTCAATTTCCTTATAAAAATCAAAGGTGATATCTTCCACGCTGTTATTTTCAACTATAATGTATTCGTAGTTTTTATAATCCGATTTTTCATCGACCGAATCCATGCATTTTTTTAAATCCTCCACGTGGTCCTTATTCGGAATAACAATAGAAATGAGTGGATTTCCGATTATTTTATATGTGGTTTTATATAGTCCCAGATGATCCCCGTTTTCAACAATCGCATCTATACCGAGTCTTTTATAATGAGCTTCAATGGCTCGTCTTCCCGCATCAAAAGCATAGAGCTTGGAATCAGGTCTTTCCGAGGTTGAATTGCTGTGAGCTCTCCAACGATACAATACCTTAGGTATATGATACACTTCATTTGCCTTCTCCACACATCTTAGTATGAAGTCATAATCCTGGGCACCGTCAAATTCGCTGTTGAACACACCCACCTCATCAACCAATTTTTTAGATGCTACAAACATATGACATATATAGTTACATGAACGAAGTAAATCTATATTAAAGTCCGGTTTAAAATTCGCTCCGAAAAATTTCTTTCCCTTTTCGTCGGTCTTGTAGATGACCTCGGCCTTGCTGACCGCGAATTCGTAGCCTTCGCGCCGCATGGTCTCGATGAGGATGCTCAAATGCAGCTCGCCGCGGCCGGAGACCTTGAACGTATCAGCTGAGTCGGTCTCCTCCACGCGCAGGGAAACGTCCGTATTCAGTTCCCTGAAAAGCCTGTCCCTGATATGACGTGAAGTCACATACTTGCCGGACTGCCCTGCCAGTGGCGAATCGTTAACGCAGAAATTCATGGAGATCGTCGGCTCTGATATCTTCTGGAAAGGTATCGGCTTCGGATCTTCCGGATCACACAAGGTATCTCCGATATGGATATCCGCAATGCCGGAGATTGCAACGATCGAACCGACTCCGGCTTCTCTTACATCGATCTTATTCAAGCCATCGAATTCATAAAGCTTGCTGATCTTTACTTTCTTTTTCTTGTTTTTTGAAGAAACGAATGGTACGTCTTCTTATCCCTTATGTTATTTTTGGTATAATAGCCTATCTACTTTGGCTTGTGACGCGTCATTATGGGGAAGATGCTGCATCTATATCTTCTTGGTGGCGGCCATTGGCAGGTATGTTGTATGG
>CALGGL010000186.1 GCA_937915975.1 uncultured Lachnospiraceae bacterium
TTCGGACAGCGAAAGGCCTGGCATGGGCAATCAGATAAAAGACGATTTTCTTTGGTGATAATTATATTTTAGGGGCTTTATAAGAAATAAAAGGAGCAAATAAAGATTATGGGTAAAAGTAAGGTTGTGTTATTACCGCAGACAAAAAGAATATTAGAGCAAATGGGTGACCAGATTAGACTTGCAAGGTTAAGACGTGACATCTCTGTTGAGTTGGCAGCAGAACGTGCGGGAATAAGCAGGACTACTTTGTGGCAGATAGAAAAGGGTTCACCTTCTGTTGCCATAGGTGCTTACGCAGCGGCACTTCATGCATTAAATAATATGGATAAAGATTTGCTTCTTGTCGCAAAGGATGATGAGCTTGGGAGAAAGCTACAGGATTTGGGACTTGAGACAAAAAGGAGAGCCAGTAAGAAGGAAGATTGATAATGATTATGGAAAATCAAAAAATAATATATGTATATGAAAATTGGAGCAACAATCATCCAAATATTATAGGAAGATTATATGTTGATACGGCAAAGGGAAAAGAAAACTATTCCTTTGAATATGATTCTTTATGGCTGTTGAATAAAAATAAAAAATATATTTTAGATACTGATTTGAATCTTTACAGTGGAAGACAATATGCAGCCGTTGATAAAAAAATGTTTGGCATTTTTTCCGATTCGTGCCCTGACAGATGGGGACGGCGACTAATGCAAAGAAGGGAAAATATAATTGCAAAAAAAGAACAAAGGAAACCACGAAGCTTAACTGAAAGTGATTATCTGCTCGGAGTCTATGATGAGTCACGTATGGGAGCATTGAGATTTTCTTTAAATGAGGGCGGAGACTTTTTATCCAATGATAGAGATTTTGCAACTCCTCCTTGGGTTTCTTTAAGGAAGCTTGAGGCAGCATCACTGGCATATGAAAAGGATGAATCCGGTTTAGATGACAGGTGGATAAGCCAACTTATTGCTCCGGGTTCATCACTTGGAGGTGCAAGACCGAAGGCATCAGTTGAAGCGACGGATGGCTCTCTTTGGATTGCAAAATTCCCATCAAAAAATGATGAGTATGATATCGGTGCATGGGAGATGGTAGCACATGAGTTGGCAGTGAAATGTGGACTTAATGTGCCTGAGGCCAAGCTTGAAAAATACAGTAAAAACGGTTCAACTTTTTTAACAAAAAGATTTGACAGGGAGATAAAAAAGAGAATTCATTTTTCTTCTGCAATGACTATGCTTGGAAGAAATGATGGAGAGGATGGTAGTTATCTTGAAATTGCATCATTTTTGAAAAGTCAGGGAGCAGCACCTAAAGCTGATTTGAAGGAATTGTGGTGCAGAATAGTTTTTAATATGGCTATTTCAAATACCGATGACCATCTTAGAAATCATGGATTTATATTAGAGAAAGAAGGATGGAGACTCTCTCCGATGTATGATGTGAATCCGGTTCCTTATGGTGATTCGTTATCTTTGTACATTGATGAAACTGATAATACTATTGATTTGGATTTGGCATTGAGTGTTGCAAATCAGTTCGGATTAAAGCAGGATGAAGCAAAAGAAATAATAGGGAATATATTGAAGGTTGTTTCGGATTATAAAGACATAGCCAAAGGTATGGGAATATCACGGGGAAGTATAGAATATATGGAGCGGGCGTTTATGAAACTTTAATAACAAGGCGTTTACCCCAATGGCGCTTCATTATATTTGTCTAGAAGTAAATTAGTATCAATAACAGTTGCGTGTTGATTGATAGCGACTGAGATAATGATATCACGGCGGTTCTTCGGATAAAGAGGAGCCGCCTGATTTAATTCTAAAGCTCTTGTTGTCTCACTCATTGATAAACCTGCACCAATACATAATCTAAGTACTTTATCGCGGCTTGGATTGCGAGAACCTTTAAATATCTGATAATAATATGATTTTTCTATTCCACTCAGAGTAATAAGCTCGGAGTCTGTGAGGCATTTTACAGCAGGAAGTGAACGAAAATATTCTGTAAAGCTTTTATAGCTATCTGTTACTTTAGGATTATTCATAAATTTTTCCATAGCTTTGGTATCGTCTATCTTTGAAAGTATGTCCGTAAGTTTTTTAGTGGTTGATTCATCTATCATAGCTTCCTCCTCTTGAAAGTGAAATATCATTGTGATAATTTATATCTGTAGTTGATAATATATGAATGTTATAATTAATTCAAGTTGAATTTTATAAATAATTTATCAGAAATTTCTATAAAAGATTTGGGGAGACTTATGGATAAAAGTGAAAACATGTCCAGACTTGAGGAAATATGTGAGGGAGCTTTATATCAAGAGATTAAACAGTTAAAGGACGGAAAAAGTATAGTTATGGATATGGAAACGGAGAAACTATACTATAGAAAAGAGCTTTCTGTTTATAATCTTGCTGTATTTGATTATATAAAGAATAATAAATGTAAGTGGCTTCCGGAGATTAAGGTTTTTTGGGAGGAATCAGACAAGCTTGTTTGCATAGAGGAATTTATTCAGGGTAAAACCTTGGAAGAATATCTTTTCGAGCGTCCTACATTTGAGGAACGAAAAAGGATTCTTCTTTCTGTTTGTGATGGAATAATATTTTTGCATTCGGCAAATCCGCCAATAATTCACAGAGACATAAAAGCTTCCAATATAATGATAACAGATGATGGAAGAGTAAAGATAATTGACTATGACGCAGCAAAACAATTTCTTGTTAATAAGAGCAAGGATACAGTGCTGATGGGAACACAGGGTATTGCTGCACCGGAGCAGTACGGCTTTGGACAGTCTGATGAAAGAACAGATATATATGCAATGGGCAAGCTGATAGAAAAGGTGTTACCTGACGTCAGAGAAGCCGAAAGGGTTGTAATAAAAGCTACAAGAATAGAACCGGATTTAAGATATGATGATATGTATGAGTTGAAAAAACAGATAGAAAAACTGTGGGATCCTGCTATAAGTAAAAGTTTGCGAAGAAAAATGACCTTTGAAAATGTCGTAAAAAGCAAAACATTTAAACGGGGAACTGCAATTTCTATTATAAGCATAGTTTTTGTGATTTGCATTTTTTTTGGAATAAAATTATTTATAACATATATATATCCGACTCAGTTTATATATAAGCCTGCATATGAGCGTGGTGTAAAAGCTATGGAAAATGAGGATTACAAGGCAGCAATAGATGAGTTTGAAGAATGTGAGGGTTATAAGGATAGTGAAGAGCTTTCTGAAAAATGTAATAATATAATATCTTATGAAAGTCGCAAAGCAGATGCATTGGATAAAATAGATGTTTTTTGGACAACAAAAACTACGGATGATTTGGAGAAGGCTTTAATTGCGATAAAACTAATACCTGAATGTGAGGATAGGGACGATGTGGGAGAAATGTTTCAATCCTTTTGTAAAGAGGTAGAAGAATATATCGAAACATGCATAGAAGAATATAATTGGGATAAAGCAAAAGCTATGTATGTGGCTTTGTATAATTGCGGATATCTGGAAGCAAGGGATGGTGATAAGGAGGTTGTATATCACCAGGCAGAATATAATGTTGAACGAGAAAAATATATGTATGCATATGATTATTTTAGCACAATATCAGGCTATAGGGATGCAGATGACAGAGCGATGGAATGTGAATATCTGTATGGGCTTAAGTGTATAGAAGATGGGGATTATACAAAAGCTGTCGATGCATTTGAAATGATACCAGGATATAATGATGCAGATGAAAAACGACTTTTAGCAATGTATGGGTATTGCGATAAAATGAAAGAAAAAAGAGACTTAACCGCTAAAAAATATATGGATATTTTATTGGCAGAAAATTATGCGGGAGCACAAGAATTATCAGAAGTTCTTTATGCATGGCATGCAAAAATTACGCTATTAAATGGTGGATGGTCCGGCAATACGAGAAGTATAAGTATAAATGTCAAGGTAACCGGTGGACCATTTCTTGAAAAGGCTAAGATAACTGTGAAGGTATATGATGAAAATGATAAACTTGATTTTGAAGAGACAAAAGAAGATGTTGTAATTGACAGTGTAACGAAGATGAGATATTCCTATGCTTATAGTAAAGGTGAATTAAGTGAAAGAACCTTTTCTGTCTATGTATACGATGGAGATGGCAACTTAATAGGAAGCACAACACATTATGCAAATTAATGTAGTGGGCAGCGAGCCCACCAATTCAGATAAAAATTAATATATAATGCTTATAGGGTTAAATCTATAGGCATTATTTTTTTTATAAACGATGAAAAATAAGGAGAGTGATACTATGCTTGGAGTGATTTTTTTACTATTTTTACTTGTTGTTATGATGTCAATATCACCAATTTTTGGTGTGTTTCTTATTGGCTTTATAGTTGTAGCGGCTATATATTCTTTTGTGGGCAAAAATGCAGGAAACTCAAAAATTAATGAAAATGGGGAAACATTAAATTATGAAAATAACAAAGGGAAAACCGGTAATAAGAAAGGCATAGCCAGTGCAATTGCAGTTATATCTGTAATTGTAGTACTTATAGTTGTGATTGTAGGTTTGTCATCTGGTTCAAGTCCGTCTGGTGGAAGCTCAAAAACCTGTCAGTCATGTCATAGGGAATACACAGATTCAACTAATAAAAATTATATAAGACATACAAATATGTGCAGACTTTGTTACAGAAATTATTGTTATGCTATAGGACAAACACCATCAAATTATGACAAGTGAAATCAATTCAATTAGTGGTATGTTTCTGCTTCTCAGATGTAATGCCAAGAAGATAATCTGCGGACACATTATATAGTTCGCATAGTTTTAAAAGGTGATGGATAGGAAGCTCATTTGCACCACGCTCATATCTTGCATACATTGTTTGTGAAGTGCCCAGTATGTGAGCAACATACTTTTGGGTGTAGTCAGAATCTTCACGCAAATCACGCATTCTTCTTATATAATCCATAGGCGGGATCTCTCCTTATTTGAATATTAATAATTAAGAATATTATATGTAGTAAAATTGTTTACTATTGAATTTAGTAAATATATTAAGTGGTAAGTCATTAATTTTATTAAGCATGCCTACTTCTTTGAGACATTTTTTTACTCGTTCATCATCAATCATTTCAGATGGACATGCAGAAACAATTTCTCGTATTGTATAAGGCATAATATTAATATCTTGAAACAAGCACGAAAACGTCCCCCTCCATTTGTTAAAATTTTCAGAATTACTTTCTGCTTTTTGTTTTAAATTTACATCTTCTGTAACATAAATAGTAGCAC
>CALGGL010000187.1 GCA_937915975.1 uncultured Lachnospiraceae bacterium
ATTGATCAATAGAAGAATAAAAGTCAATATTAACCGGGAGATTTTTGGTAAATGTCGGAAAGATTAAAAGAAAAAAAGTTCACAATATATACGCTTGGATGTAAGGTTAACCAGTATGAATCGGACAGCATGGAGGATATTTTAAAAAGCGAGGGTGCCAGAACTGTGGCATTTGGGGACTTTGCGGATATAGTTATAATTAACACCTGCGCCGTAACCAATATGGCTGAGAGAAAATCCAGACAGATTATTCACAGGGCGAAGAAAATAAATCCTCAGGCTGTTGTTTGTGCCTGTGGCTGCTATGTACAATCAGGAAAGGAAACTCTTGAAAAGGATCTATCGGTTGACATAATAATCAGTAATAACAGAAAGAAGGAGATTGCGAGGATTCTTGAAGAGTATTTTGAAGGCAATGAAATAAGCGATAATTATATTGATATAAATAAAACCAATGAATATGAAAGTATGATGCTTTATAAGCCGACAGAGCATACTCGGGCATATGTTAAGGTGCAGGACGGCTGCAATAATTTTTGTACTTATTGTATCATTCCGTACACAAGGGGCAGAATCAGAAGCAGAGCTCTTAATGAAGTAATATATGAAGTAAAAGGTCTTGCCGGCAAGGGAATAAAAGAGGTTGTAATAACAGGAATTAATCTTTCTTCTTATAAGGATGAAGAAGGAAATGACCTTCTTGATTTACTGTTGGCTGTATGTAAAATAGAAGGCATTATGCGAATAAGGATGGGTTCACTGGAGCCGCGAATTATAACAGATGAATTTCTTGGTGCAATCAGTAAAGAAAAAAAGATATGCCCACATTTTCATCTTTCGCTTCAGAGTGCATGCAACGAAACTCTCAAGCGCATGAACAGAAAATATACAATTGAAGAATATACGGATAGATGCAGACTTATAAGAGCATATTATGAAAATCCGGCTATAACTACCGATATAATCGTAGGATTTCCTGGTGAAACCGATGAAGAATTCGATGTGACGTGTAATAATCTTGAAGCTTTAAATCTTTATGAAATGCATATATTTAAGTACTCGAAGAGAAAGGGTACTGTTGCCGCTGATATGGATAATCAGGTTCCGGAGGAAATAAAAAATCAAAGAAGTGATATTCTTATTTCTATGGTTGAAAGGCATAAAAAAGCTTACGAGGATTTATTCAGAGGAAAAAAGCTTATGATGCTCGCTGAGGAGTATGAAAAAAAAGATGACGGAAAATGTTATCTTAAGGGACATACGGAAAGGTATATATATATAAGCAGGGAGTTTGATGAGGAATTCTGTAAGTCGGGAATTAATGAATTTGTAGAAGTGAATTTTTAGTTGTTCAAATATAATAAAAAAAAATAAAAAAAACAGTTGCAATAATTTTATCATTCTGATATACTAATCAAGTCTTGAATAAAGATGGTCGATTGGTCAAGCGGCTAAGACGTCGCCCTCTCACGGCGAAAACAGGGGTTCGATTCCCCTATCGACTGCTTAAAACCCGCTATTTTAGCGGGTTTTATTTATGTATTTAATATTTTTGTAATAATTTTGAAATTTTTTCATATATATTTTATTGGGCATTGTTTGTCCTAATAAAATATGGGAGATATTATTATGAAAAAATTTCTTTTTAAGTTTATCCCGGCATTTGTTTGTGCGTTTATGCTTGGATTCGGAATTTTACATAGTAATGATAAAACAGAAGCTTTAAATACGAATGAAACAGAAAAATTGGAATTACAGAAAATAACTGATTCAATCGAAATGATTGATTATGACCGGATAATTAATTCCTCATCCCCGATTGGTATGGTATTCGATATTGGAGGAGCATTCTTTGATGCATACAATGAAGTCAGATATAAAGAAATAAAGGATGGAGTAATTGAAAAATATAAAAAAGAAACAGAGGATAAAAGAAGAGCTTATATAGATGAAAAAAATAAGCAGGCATTATATACTCAACAAAATTATGTTCAATCCGAAAGCACGGCATATACTTATTCGCTGCCTTCAGACGGACTTACACCGAGAGGAGGGGTTAATTATTACGGAGAACAGAAAGAAACCTACTATAATCTCAATATGAACGGTGTTGTAAATAATGCTCAGAATGCAGGCCTTGCGGGAAATTACTGGGTAAGAGAGGATGGAGTAAAAATGTATGGCGAGTATGTGATTGTAGCGGCAAATCAGGATGTTCATCCTTACGGAAGTACGGTTGAAACATCTTTAGGCACGGGAATTGTGCTGGATACGGGAGGCTTTGCTGCCGCAAACCCTACACAGGTGGATATAGCAACAGACTGGTAAAATTATTTTTTTGCTGCTTTAATGAAATATTATTCGTTAAAGCAGCGATTTTTAATTTGCAGGAAAGTTTTTCTGTAAATTATAAAAATAAAAATGTATAAAAAATGGATAAATTTGTCTAAAAACTTGAATATTTAACAAATTTAATATATACTGAAGACAATAATGAATATATTTAATAAAATATTGTTAGTATGTAAAGAATAATATTATTACAACATTTTGGAGGTGTAGTATGGTTAATACAGTATGGAAGGATCGTAAGCGTATCATATTTGGTCTTCCTTGGACCTTTACAAAGTATGGCTTGTCGGAAGACAGATTCTTTATGGAAACCGGTTTTTTAAATGTAAAGGAGGATGAAGTAAGGCTTTACAGAATTACCGATGTTTCTGTTGCCAGGAGTTTTTGGCAGAGATTATTTAATCTCGGAACCATTACCTGCCATTCTTCTGACAGAACACTTAAAACCTTTGAAATTAAAAATATTAAGAAGCCTAAAGAGGTTAAAGAACTCATTTCAACATATGTTGAGGAAGAAAGAGACAGAAAGAGAGTAAGCAGCAGAGAGTTTATCAGCGGAGATTCGGGATTTGACAACGATGACGATGATGACGATAATTAGAGCTTTCTTGTGAAAATATTTTATTAAAGGGGGATTATTATTATGAAAAAGTGTCCGATGTGCGGTGTACCGGTAGATGATCATGCAACAGAATGTCCGGAATGCGGATGTCCGATAGCTGATACAAGCGGATTTTCGCTTAAGTCATCCTCAGGTTCCAAGAAAAGTGGCAACCCTATGGGAAAATCCATAAGCTCAGGCACCGGTCTTACTGATATATTAAGAGAAGGCGATGATGCCTATGACGATTATGATGATGATTCATCATATAACGGATCTATTCCTATTTCCCTGTCAAGAGTAGATATCGAAGGAGATTATTCCGTCAAAAAGAAAAGTAAAATCGGAAAGTACATTTTCAGAATAATTTTACTGGTGGCAGCAGCATACGGAGTGTACTATCTTATTAATAATGTATTTATGTCGGATAGGGCCAAGAGCTATAACCAGGCTCTTGATTACTATGTCGAGGCTGTAAATGAAAATGACACCGATAAAATGGAATTAATCATACCTAAGTATATCAAGGATTCTAAAAAAACAGCAAAGGATTATCTTGATAACCTAAAGGTTACGGTAGACGGTAAAAGTAACCAATATGCCGATGGTCAGAGCTTTATGATTAGCACTTATATGGAATTTATCAATATTAAGGGCTACTGGTACTTACAAATCGGTGCATATGAAAATATAGATTATAACTAAAGCTGTGGCATAGGAGCAGACACCTTGTCACACATCTGTTTATGATAATATAAAGGGAGAGGTACTCGCACGGCACGTTGACACTTAACGCTATGCTAAGCACCTCTCCTTTTTATTGCCTGAAGTTTGACAAGGATTTCGTCTTACAAAGTCAGACTGCCATGTTCCCATGCTGCATTTATTTAATCAGCTATTTTTGAGACAGCTACATATATGCTTGAAATTTTGTACCAGGTAGGATAGTCGACTATTCCGGATGCCGGCATATCGAAGGTTTTTTGAAATTCTCTTACCGAGTCTCTTGTTTTGCTTCCGAAGATTCCGTCAACGGTAAGCTTTGGGATTGCCGGATAGCTTTTTGATATTTCATTCAACTGTTCCTGAACAGTTACTACCGGAGCACCCGATGATCCTATTGTAAGGTCATATCCGGGATATGAAGAAGGAATTCCGGCTACTTGTGGTGCGGTATTGATATACATATTGGAACTATAGTAATATCTGAGTATTTCTATAGCCGAAAGACCGTCATCTGCAAGAGCCTTTGAGCCCCACTGACTCAACCAGTTCGGACAAGTGGTCCTTTTTCCGTCACAGTATTGTGTAAATATCGGCTGCCTTACATTCGGAAGGGAAAGAAAGCTTCCTATAAGACTGTCGACTATATTGGATACATTTTCGTATATTGTTTTGCCGTACGTCCATTTGTGGTCATAGGCGGTGGATGAGGTTATTGTAAAGTTAAAGCCTTTATTTCGGTACCACTCCGTATAGACACGATTTAGAGTAAAGGACATAATTGCGAGTACATTTGCTTTTATGGCTTCAGGTGGCCAGGTGGAATAGATTTCACAGCAGGCAACATTTTTTATGTAATCGGCATAGGATACGTAGAAATTCGTCGCAGTTGTATCGGTGGGGACGCCATCGTGCACAATTATTGTTTCGGGTACTACCACACGGCTTAAAACAATTTCGCCCGATTCGTTTAAAGGCTTGATTGCTTCCTCGGCTATTTTGGGAGGATAGTATTCCCAAAGGGTGTGTCCGGCTATAACCGTTGGATTGTATATATCGTTATCGGTATCACTCGGAGTAAGCTTTACATTTTGTATACCGGATTCACCCGGAAGAATTTGAATTCCCGTAATAAGCCGTTCCTCATATCCGGGTGAGGAGATTTTAATGTTATATTCCGAATACGGCTGATTGTCCGAGGGCGAAAGACTGTATTCTAAGGGAGGAGCATCAAGACTAACGGTTTCGGTTATACCGTTTTCATCTG
>CALGGL010000188.1 GCA_937915975.1 uncultured Lachnospiraceae bacterium
AAATCAGTAAACAATTAATAAATTCTCCTCTAAAATCTTTTTTATAAAAAATATTAAATAAAAATCTTTTCAACTAAAATATTATATCTTAAAATCTTTTATACTAATATATTTTCTTTTTATTAACTATCTCAACATCCTCATCTTTCTTAATCAAAACACCAAGATAAGGAAGCTTGGTTCTTATTATTTCAGGGTCGATACCGCCTATGGTAAGTGCATTTAGCCAGTCTATAAGCTCAGATGTACTTGGTTTTTTCCTGACCTCCTTTATGCTTCTTATCCAATAAAAGGTATCCATAGCCTGCTTTAAAAGGTTTTCGTCTATATTGTCGAAATGAACTCTTACGATTTCATCCATTTCCTCCTTCTCAGGAAATGCAATATAATGGAATATACATCTTCTAAGAAATGCGTCAGGAAGCTCCTTTTCGGCATTTGAGGTAATGATTACAATAGGTCTTGTTTTAGCCTTTATGGTTTCCCTTGTTTCATGTATATAAAATTCCATCTTATCAAGCTCCCAAAGTAAGTCGTTAGGGAACTCAAGGTCTGCCTTATCAATTTCGTCTATAAGAAGGATTACCTGTTCCTCGGACTTAAATGCCTCACCGAGCTTACCGAGCTTGATATATCTTTTTATATCATCCACGCCTTCCTCACCGAACTGGCTGTCATAAAGTCTTTGGATGGTATCATATACATAAAGTCCATCCTGAGCCTTTGTGGTTGATTTGATATTCCATATATAAAGAGGCATATTAAATGCCTGGCTTATAGCCTCTGCAAGCATGGTTTTTCCGAAAGGGATTTTATAAAAAGTACACCTTACACACGACAGCCGTAGTTAAAGAGTATGTCGGCAGCAGGCTAAAAGACCCGGTCTATTTATATGAAACAATACTCGATGGAGAAACTGTAATATTAGTTGAGCAGTCAAGTATTGGTGCGCCGTTTTATCTTCCTAATGTTGGCGATGTTGTAGATGTGTATATTCATCCCGATCCGAATAAGACGGTTACACTATCTATACCGCCTGATACTAAGACAAGGGTATTCGGCTGTGAGAAACGATTCCATTCAATTTCAAAATTCTATTTAGGCTTTGGACTGGGCTTTGCCGGTGCTGCGATTCTCGGCATTGCAATGTTTACAGTCTCACTGCTGAATTGATCGAAATTAAACGAGATTTCGCATATAAGTCCTTGACAA
>CALGGL010000189.1 GCA_937915975.1 uncultured Lachnospiraceae bacterium
TATCTGCCAAAACGTCATGAATCGGGCAGTTTATATTCCGCAGTCGATTGCAACGATATGATATCTTGCATCAAAGACATTTGAACGCCACTTACTCTTGCAGCTAACCAACTTAACCGCATCATGCTCGTAAGGGTTCTCCTCGATTATTTTTAGTCCCTCCTCCACGGAGGTATTTAATCCTGTTATAAGCACTCTCCTTGAACCAAGGTCTCTTATGGAACGTGTAAGCTTCCTTGTATCAACACCTGAAATGCCTGTTATATGATACTTTTCCATAATCTCCGAAAGAGTTCTCTTACTTCTGAAATTAGACGGAAAGTCATTATACTCTCTTACTATAAGGCCACCTATGGTCGGAATGTCGGTTTCGTAATCATCATTCGCAATTCCGTAATTACCAATAAGCGGATATGTCATAACCACCGACTGATATGTATAGGACGGATCTGAAATAATCTCCTGATATCCAACCATGGAGGTATTAAAAACAATCTCCGTCACCTTATCAGAGGTATCACCAAAAGCATATCCGTAATACTCGCTTCCATCCTCCAAAATCAATTTCCTGTCAAACTCTTTTCGTTCCATCATTTTCACCTTCTATTTCATTAATTTATCATTAATCAGCCACCGCCATGTAAAGAATCATCTGGGCGGTTTCAACCATTGTATTTCCGGAGTCCATACTGCATTTTTGTATATAATGATATGCCTCCGGCTCCGTCATATTGTTACGCTCCATCAAAAGAAGCTTTGCATTGTTGACATAGTTTTTGCCGTGTTCGCCTCTTTTCCTGCCCTTTTGCTCCTCGATTTTCTTTTTAATCTTCCTGTTTTGCTGTTCCATAAGCATATTAACCGTATTGACTATATCAGACGGCTTACAGGGCATAACAACTGTAAATGCTCCTTCAGGACATCGCGAAAGCTTCTCCCTTTTTGTCATAAGTAAAAGAGCAAAGTTATCGGGAAGATATGATATAAGCTCAGAGGAATGCATATCCGGAAATGTATGTCCGCATATAACTACTCCCGATTCGAGCTGATTTACATTTGATAAAACCGTTGCAGCAGCGCTGCATATAGCAAAGGTTTCCAAACCATATCTTCCTAGCAGGTCACTTATTTTCTTCGAATCATTCAGTTTAGGCAATGCAATAATAATACTGCCCATCTATTTTAACTCCTCATGCAATCCTTAAATTCTATACAGATACTTCTGAAGCTCCCAATCTGAAACCTGACTCATATATTCATTCCACTCATTTTCCTTGGATACGGCATACTTTTCTACAAAGTCTGCTCCGAGGGCATCCTTGGCAACACTGCTTTCTTTAAACAGCTTAACTGCCTCAAGCAGATTTGAAGGCAAGTCTTTCTTTGAAAGACTCTCATCAGGTACAAGCTTTTCATCAATACCTTTAAGACCTGCATTTATAAACATAGCAAATGCAAGATAAGGATTTGCTGATGGGTCAGCAAATGAAAACTCAAGCTTCACATCCTCTCCCTTTCTGCTGTGAAGCGTAAGATTATTATTGAACTCTCTCTTATATGAATTAACAATAGGATTAGTTATGGCACACATTTCCTTAGCATATTTCATAACTCCGCCTGCAAACCATGCACCCGGATTATCTTTATCGCCACCTGCATAATCCTTAAGAATATTTCTGTCATCCTTATATACCGATATATTAAGATGCATACCGGAACCGGCCTGATTCTGCCTTGGTTTAGGCATAAATGTAGCATGAAGTCCAAAGGTCTTGGCAACCGAACGTACCGAGGACTTAAATGTAATCAAATCATCCGCCATACTAAGAGGTGTACCCTCCTCAAAGTCTATCTCATGCTGTGCAGATGCACTTTCATGATATGAGGAGTTTATGTTAAAGCCCATTTCCTCAAGCATAAGAACCATATTTCTTCTCGCATTTTCACCAAGGTCAACAGGTCCGACATCCATCAGTCCCGCATGATCGTGACTAAGCGTGGTCGGCTGACCATTTTCATCAGTATGGAAAAGGAAAAACTCACATTCAGGATTGATATAAAAATCGTATCCCTTATCCTTTGCATTTTTGATAGTATTCTTTAAAATTGTTCTCGGACTGAAACTTATCTCGTTGCCATCACCATCACACACATCACATATAAACCTTGCAACCCTGCTTTGCTGTGGTCGCCAAGGAAGAATAGCAAATGTATTAAGATCCGGACGCAGATACAACTCATCCTCATATATCTTAAATATCTTTTCATTTTCAAAGGCATATTGATTATCCAGCACCTTTTCAAGCTTACCGCAGATGTCGGTATATTCTTTTAACAGTTCGTCGAGCCTCTTTCTGTCCTTATCGATGGTTTTAAGTTCGTCCTCATATCTTAATACGTAGAACGGAAGATACATCAACAACTTCTTGCGGAAGATTACGTCCTTTGTGTATTCCTGAACCTTTATGACCTTTGACTCGTAGGAGAGAGTATCGCCCTTGGGAGAGCGAACCTCAACGGTCAACTTATCCGGAGTATTCCTTGTATGTCGCAGATAGATAACTGCTGATTCGGGAAGATCAACATGAAGATAGTCCTTGTTCTTTCTTGCCCGTTCCAGAGCGATCTCCATACCGTATTCAAACATGCGGATGGCCATGGTCTTATCCGGATTCGACTGACATTCTATGTGATACAGGTGCCCCCTGATCAAGAAGATACTGTCAGTTATAAGCTTGCCGTTCTTCGTATAGAATTCGTTCTTCAACTGCTCGTACTCAACATCCATGGGATATCTGGTGCCAAAAGCATCATTTATCACGGGGATTATGAACTGTGGCATACGGCTGCTGCAAAACAGGTTGCTCATCGACGATTCCGGCCTCATCCGTGTTATAACCACACGCCGAAAGAGATAGTACAAAACCTACAATTGTTAATATGCAAGGTATTAATTGTTTCTTCATGTACAACTTATTCGTCATATATAGACCCTTTAATTTCTATCAAATTGTCTTAACTTTTTCTTTATTAGTCA
>CALGGL010000190.1 GCA_937915975.1 uncultured Lachnospiraceae bacterium
GTCACGTTTTCCAGGGTGACGGTGTTTTTGCCCTCGATGATGACGGCGCGGGACTGCTCCGAAACGCAGACGGCGTTTTTTACGGTGATGTCCGCCGTGCAGTATATCAGCAGAAAAGCACATATAAACCGTTCTTTGTTCAAGCTTCTTAACCTTTGAAGAAACAATCTCCAAATCCTCGGGATTGTCTATCTCGGCACATAACAAATCTTCAACGTCCAAAGCTTTTATATTACATTCTCCGTTTAATTCATTTAACGCATTTTCAGCATATACGCCTGTTTTTTCAGACTCACAAAACTCAATAATTTTATTAAGCCACTTTGTCCAATCCTCTTTTTTTAATCTGTATAAAGGCTGAGCCGCCATAGCATTGTCAAAGAAATCTATGCCTACCTTAACAACATTTCCGTTTTTTATAACAGCCTTGAAATCCTTCTCAGGAAGAGGCAGGGTTGACGAGACAGTCATACAGGAGTCCTTACAATTCACAACCCTTTCAAAAACCTCATTTTCAAACACAAGGTCTCCGTGCATCAGGATAATATCATCATTAAGATACTCCCTTGCACAATATATGCTATATATATAATTGGTTTCATTATATCTTGGATTTTTAACAAATGTAAGCTTTAACGGAAGCTCAAGACTGTTGCAGTATTCTACAAGCACATTATCAAATAAGCCTGTTGTCATAACAACCTCGGATATACCGTAATCAACTATCTGCTTTAATTGTCTTGATAAGATAGTCTCCACCGGACTTATTTCAGTCATACACTTCGGGTGCTCCGAGGTAAGAACTCCCATACGACTTCCCATTCCGGAATTTAAAATAAGTACTTTCATATCATTTCTCCTCTTTTAAATAATATTATAAAACTGTCTTTAGCATAAAATGCAAATACCCGATTGTCAATCTTCTCTTTCTATATATCATAATCTGCCAACATAACCGGTTTTTTATTAAAAGTAAAAAGTGTTACCAACGGCGAAGGACTGCCGTAATAAGCATCCTTTTTACATACAATTTTCTCAAGCTTATAATTATCCGGTTCAACCAACGAATATTCATATCCATAGTCTGATATAAGGGATATCAGTTTATTTGTAAGCCTTGAATTAACCTTATTCCAAGTACTGATATCCGGAGGATATAATCCTATTTCTATATCAAGGTCTGCTTTATTTGAAGTGATTATATCAAGTCGGTTTTTTATCCTGTCAATAATATCCGGATGCTCCGAAAGCTCATTTAAACCGATAATGTAGTAAAGTCCTTTTCTTTCGGATTTATCCTCCGTCTTCAGGTTGTCAACCTTAATTTTACCGTTCCATAGTTCTTTAAACTCCTCACCCGAAAACGAAATAAGCTTCTTAATATACTGCTCTTTTATGTTATCTGAATGAACTATAACCTCATCAGCATATATCACACCCGGAGCAGTCACATAATGCTTTAAATTGTATAGATCCGTAAAATCATTTTCTCCGAATTCACCGGTTTTAAACGGCGGAATATATATCAGCTTATCGGTATAATTTCTAAGCTCCTTTGCATAATACTGTGACGGAATCGTAAGGCACGGATTTTCCCCGTCATAAGGACTTTGAATATAAATTCTGTCCGGATGATGAAGTGATATATTATAATCTGTCCACAGTGTCGGCTTCACATTATCCGGATAATCCCCAAGGTGTGTATTCGTAAGAATCTCGTCATCATCCGCAATAATCTGTCCAAAGTAATCCTTAAACAAAAGCGGAAGCGGAACAACACATATATCCGCATTATTATCCTTTATAAGCTCGTTATAAAGCTCCTCAAATCCGCTCCATTCCTTAGGTCCTACAGTGAGAAAAAGAATATCCTCCCTGTTTATAACACGTTCATTAACAACAGCTTTTACAGCGGCCAGGCAGTCGTTTATCTTCGAAACACATTGTAAATAATTATCGTCATCAGCAGGGGTATCCGTCAGCAGATTATACAGCTCATAAAGTGCATCACAATACTTTTGAATCTCACAGGTAACGAGCCTTGCACTTTCACTTTCCTCACCCTTTGCATTTTCTATAAGTGTGCCGAGGTCTACAGAAAGCTGCTGACACTCAGAAAGAAGCATCTGATTTGTCATAGCCTCAAGCTGATTTATGCATTCTGCCGCTATACCCTTAAGCGAATCTCCAAATGTAATACCTGCGTCAGGTCTTTTTAGCATATCCCTTGTAAATGTAAACTCCGGCAGCTTAAAATCGGCAACCGCCTGAAGATTTTCACGCTGCTTTTCGAAATATGGATAATCATGTCCGCCCCACACCTTTTTACACACCAGATAATTTCCATAATGTCTTCTTAGCGTTACATTATACTTTTCCGGGACAGGTATGGTAGTTATTTCAAACGGAAGTCTGACTGATTTTTCATACAACTCCTTCGGGTGTCCTTTACTTCCTCTAAGTACCCACGGAAAAATCTGTCCCACTCTTTTTGCTTCATCCTTCGGAGCACGTGCCATCTGCTTTTCAGCAAGCTTATAAAGTTCTATCATCATATGCCTTTTGTCAAGACTTCTGTTAATTTTTATATTATACTTTTGCTCAAAAAAATACAGTTCTCTGTCTATGGTATCCTTGTGCAAATTTCCTTCCAGAATTCCATCGGCAACAGCAATTATTCTCTTAATTTCCTCACAACGTTCACGTTCTTTATTTTCATCATTGTAAAGATAATCCAATATGAAAATATCAACAGATGCCATATACGGAAAATTGTGATATTTTTTTAGATATGCTTCATCAAAGCAAATCTGATTACTGCTTACAACTCTTGCCAAAAAAAGCTGATGTCCCTCCTTGCGTTCGTAGTCATGAATCGCAAACTCCTTAGGCAGTTCTATATCTGCCACTGCACGAAACCTATCATAATCATCACGTTTCATACAGATATCCAAATCATCATCCCACGGGACATAGCCTCCATGTCTTACCGCACCCAGGAAGCTTCCCCAGTCTGCAAAGTAATCTATATTATGCTTTCTGCATATACGGTCAATTTCACCAAGCACAACAAGACCGGCAGCCCATTCCTGCTTAATGGCTGTCGGAATATAAAATCCATTTCTGACCTCATCCCTGAAAAAATCAACCGTAAAATCCATAGTTACCTCTCTAAATATGTGACAAATCTCACGTCCCGTGTCACATTTCTTCAAAACGCATCAAATCTGCCTTGGTCGTAATCTTAAAATTACTTTCATCACCGGGTATCATGGTTATATCCATGCCTGATATGATTGCAGGCTCCGTTGAACCGTTTATTGTAAGTATTTTATCAGGAAGTAAGGCTTCGTTAGCCTCATAATACTTTCCAAGCTTAAATACCTCCGGTGCCTGACCGGCATATATACTGCTACGGTCAATAAGAGAAGAAATCCGTCGTCCGTCTTCACTTAAGTAAACCGTGTCCTTCATAGGGAGCACGGGAATTACTCCGTCAAATGAAGAGGCGGCATCAAAGCATGCATTTATCAGCTCAGCTTTAAGCAACGGTCTTGCGGCATCGTGAATCATAACAAGAGAATCATCATCCGCATACTTTTTTATATCAGTAAGACCGTTATATATAGAAAGCTGCCTGTTAGCCCCCGGATTGGAAAAGCCTTTGAATTTGTCATTTGATATGTCAAGCTCATCCCGCCAGGCTTTATCAGCAACAATCTGTATATAATCAATATTTTCATTATTAATAAAGGTTTCAAGGCAATAATCAATTATCATCCTGCCCCTAACCTTTATATATTGCTTTGGTATATCACTTCCGAGACGGGTTCCCGTTCCTCCGGAAAGAATAAGTGCT
>CALGGL010000191.1 GCA_937915975.1 uncultured Lachnospiraceae bacterium
TGTGTCTGATTATCATATACCGGTTGTGTCTGATTATCATATATCTGTTGGCTGTTGTATCCCTCATAAGGTTGTGTTATTCCTACCTGTTGTTCCTGCGGAACCGGCTTATTATTAGCATTCGGTCTAATCTGCTCGGCTCCGCACACATGACAAAATTTACTTCCATCAGGTATATTACTTCCACATTGAGTACAAAACATTTTTCTTTCCTCCGTTTTTGTGATATGGTGACAGGCATCACATTTCACCTAATCCCATATAGTGCATTCCAATTATAATATAAATTCTAATTGAAATAAACCCTCAAAAACTATTCGGCCTTACAAAACATTTTTCTCTCCTCCATTTTGTGACAAAGCTCACTCCCATTGTCATCCCTATCACATTTACTCTTCAGTCTTTAGCTTATATCCGCATACATTACAGAATTTATCTGTCGGTTCAATCTCACTTCCACAGCTCGGGCAGTTATAACAAATCCATCCGCCCTTTTTAACAATAAAATCCTTTTCAGCCTGCAACTCTGATTTTGTCTTACCATTTTCAATAGTAGCCATGACAGGTGCGGTGTCACCCATAGGCATAACCGGAGCAGCATACATATATGGATTTGCCTGTGCATATGGATTTGCCTGCTGATAAGGTCCGTTTTCAGGTGTAAGAAGCATCGGATTAATCGCATATGCAGTACCATTATGCTGATGTCTTGCCGCCTCATAAGGATACATGTCGGCAAGACGTACAATCTCCGGTGCTCTCATATTTTTACTTTGACGCCTTGAATTGCCTATCGCATCAAAGCCCTTGTTCATAAGGTTATTAAGTACGTATCTTAATAAATATATTACAAATACAAACGCTATCGCTATAACCCAAATCATTTTTTATTCCTCCTACCTAGAAAAATGATGACTTCGTCTTTATGTCAGTTACATATGTTCTTTCAACAACTGCATTGAAATCAAGCATAAGAAACGCCTTTTCAATAGCTGTAAGAAGTACATTGGAATCCATTCTGGCGGACATTTCTATAATTCCGTTTCTTTCCTTCCACTGATTAACTCTGAATTTATATAGGTGAACACCCTCGATTTTGCTGTCACCTGCTGCTTTGATTGATGCAGTAAAGGTGCCTGCAGAATTTCTGAACACAAGATTGTTTGCTCCCTTGCTTATGCTTATGCTCTCCTGACCTAGGATTCCTCTGTCAAGTGCATTGAGCATTGTGTCAAGATTCGGAACTATTGTCTTAAAAGTATGCTCCTGTTCATAGAAATCATGTGGTCTGTTTTTATTGGCAATTCCACTGTCAAATAATTTTTTATTACCATTTGCTATAATCAAACCTATCACTGTTCCTACAACAATTGCACCTATTATTAATGCCCATGCTAAACCCATTTTTCCTGCCTCCTTAAAATCATATTATTTTTACATATATTAACACTAAATAACAATTTTAATATATTTATCATTTTGTTTCACTACCCTATCGGACAAAATTTTTACGTCAAAAATATCAAAATCATTCGACAAACAGACAATTTCCGAACTCATTTTCGATATTCATCCGAGTTTTCCGGTACAATAAGCTTCTTTACAACCGCATTTGCCACAAGTGTTATGGCATTTTTATATCCGGTTTTCTTAAGCATACTGCTTATCAGATACTTTACTGTATTAATCTTTAAATCAAGCCTTTTAGCTATATCTGCATAAGAGCATCCGTTTGATAGCTGCTCTATAACTGCTATATCCATATCTGTAAATTCTAAGCTTAGACAATTACCTATTACCGTATTGTACCTGATATCGTACTTTTTAAGCTTTTTGCTCTCATCATCCGTAAGTTCTCCGTAACGACTTTCGTTATATACCTCTTTTATTATCTTTGATATCTCTCTGGTATCCTTATTTCTATTCCAAAAATACATATTTTCCGTATCTATGTAGCTTCTTGACATAGGATATATAGGATAATCCGACATGATAATTACTCTTATTTTTGTCTCATTTTTAATCTCCCCTGCGAGTCCTATGCTTGAGAGTCCATATCTCATATAAGCATTTATAAGGAGAACATCCGCTTTCTCCTCCCTGCATGCGTCCTTTAGCTCACTTAAATCTTCCAAAGACTTCACAATGCTGATGCTATCATCAGATGCGAGCTTGTCACAAAGCCACTCTCTTATTATTCTTGACTCATCAGCAATTATTACTTTAATATCATTCATAATCAGCACATGTCCTTTCTCAAAAATCCATCGTACATTTTATCCAAAAGTTGTTTTTTTGCGTTCAAGATAAATTCATTTTTTCTTCTCGGAAGTGTTGAATTGCTCATTTTTCTTTGCTAAAATGTCCTTACGTCCGACAAATGACAAATTTGGTAATAAGCGGTCGAATATTTATTTTGCGGGAGTTTTTATGTCTTTTACCAATATCAACTACAATGAAAACCACTACAAATTAATATGGACAAGCGGTGAGCTTGAAGGTTTATATATTGATTTTAAGTATCAGGAAATCGGATACAGAGAAAATGAACCTGAACGAATAGAATTTAGAAAGCTCCAGATAATAAAATATCTCCTTGAGCACTCCACAGAATACATCACCGGAACACAGATTAATCTCACTGAAGAGCTTAACTCGATTGACCTGCCAAAAAGCATTTCATCTATCAAAGCCAGTATATTAAAGGCTTTAAATCCTGTATTTGATAAAGATAAGGCTTCTGATTTATATAATCTGATTATTGACAAACATAGGATAAATGGACAGATGGGCTATAAGCTCCTTACTTCTGATGCAGTTTTATCCAATGTTGACGAAGCAGAAAATTACCAGATTGTTGCAAGTATCGATACTTATGCTGATAAATCTGACAATTCCTATGCGGAAGAATCATTTTCTTATATCCAGAAAAACTGGTTTATGTTATTTATATTCAGCTATATCATACTTATGATATTATTTATACTTAAAGCAAACGATATATCTTTTGGTGAACTTTTTATGCATCTGGTGACACTTCCGCTTAAAACAAGTCTTTTGATTTGCTTACTTGGTGGTATGATACCTGTTTTTGCAGGCCTTATAATCGATACACCATATGCACTTATAGCAAAACATATAAAAACCGGTAAAAAAGCTGATATATCGGAATATTATCATATAGTAACGCATGAAGAAGAACGTTTTGATTTATCTAAGCAGCATATATCATTTTTTGCGATTTGTAACCTTACAGGTGCTATCACCACTGCCACAATAATACTTTTTGTCAAAAAAATACCTGATTTTGATACATATATTACAAAAAGCAGTATGAATACACCGCTTGCTGTCATATCCTTTGCAGCTATATTTGTTGCACTTTACAATAACTATATGCTTCAGACCAAACATGTCCCAATCAGAAACAATCACAATTATATACTAAGCAGAGCTCACGCTTTTTTCAATTTTTTCTGGCTTACCTTTTCCATATCCGTAAGCTGTGGGCTTTTATTTGCATTTTTACTTTTCAGAATCAGCAGCTCATACGCTACTCCGGACTCTTTGGATTCATCATTTTTGATAATGATTCTTGCCGCATACTCTTATCTATGGTTTTCTGCCGATTCACCTTTAGCTGGAGATATAGACTCTATAAGCAAGGATAATTTTATATCAGGCGCTCCTGTGCTTGCATTTTTTTCAATACTATATACAATCCTATGCTTTGACATGTCAATGACCTGCATACTGTCATTTATAATAAATGTGCTGGTGCTTATAGTTTGGTACATAGTAATGAAAAAACGCAAAAGTATAGGTGTTATAAGATTTATAACATCCTTTTTCTCTGTTGTAGCCGTTTTTGTTATTCTTATGTTGGTTTTAAATTTATAAGGTTATATTATACCTTGCGTTACAAATATCTCCAAACAAACTGCATGCTTACAATAATCAGAATAATCAGTTTTTCTGAAATTTTAGTTGCTTATTCCAACCATATCATTTAAACTATACACATCTTAAGAAAGAACGAGGAATTATTTATGAGTGAAAACATAAACGATAACGAAGAATTTGATGAGCCAACCGTATCCATGACTCTTGAAGACGGTACAGAGCTCGAATGCGACGTAATTGCCATATTTCCGGTAGGTGACAGGGATTACATTGCTTTACTTCCGAATAAGCCTGTGGAAGGCTACGAAGAAAACGAGGTATTTCTTTATCGATACGCCGAACTTGACGGAGACGATATAGAGCTTACCCAGATAGAAACCGAAGAAGAATACGAAGCTGTCGCAGATGCCTTTGATGAGCTTCTCGACGAGGAAGAATTTAATAATTTTGAAGAATAAAAAAACAAGCAGGAAAAGGCTCTGGTTGATATACTTTAGGTGCTAAGCATGGCGTTAAGCGTCAGCGTGCCATGCGTGTACCTTAAAGTATATTAATCAGAGCCTTTTCCCCTGTCATATATTATTCAACTGAATCAATCAGAGCCTTTTCCCCTGTCATATTTTATTCAACTGCAATGTGAGCCATATCCGTATAAAGTTTCTTATCGCCCCATACTACTCCGACCACGGTAACAGTAGCTCCGTCTTCGCCGATTGTTGAACCGTCGCCGTCAACTATCTCAATTGTTACAGTCTTTTCAAGTCTGCCTGTTTCATTTTTAACCTTAACTTCTCTCCAGGTGCTTATAGTACCTAATTCACCTGTAAGCTTGATAATCATTCCCTTATATTCGTCTTTATCATACTTTGACTTGAAATCATTAAATGTATCATAATCCCAAGCTCCGTCGACCACCTCTACATCCGGTGTCTGATCAAGATTTACTCCGGAAAGATCCTTTTTGTCATCAGGCTGTTCGTAAGGGCTGCCGGAGTTTTTAGCATCCTCTTTAGCCTGAGCTGTGGCTGCCTCTGCGGCTGCCTCGGCATCTGCCTCGGTCTGCTTTGCATTTTCCATTTCATCTACAGAAGTTATAAGGAATGTACTCTCATAGCCTATGGTTTCAGTATAATCATCATTGTACTTTGGATATAAGCCAAATGCCGTAACCTTACCATCCTCTGTTATTTCAAATTCAAGCGGCCATACTCCCTTTGTAACATCCTTGTATTCTCCGCCTTCATCTTCAACTCCGAGAGCCTGTGTTATATCAACCGCATCAGGTCCTGCATCTTCAGGATTATCATATATGAGCCAACATACATTTGAGGCCTTTATCTCCCATGTACCTGTCATTTCTTCCTGACATCACCATTACTTTCAATAAACTGCTCAACAAAGGTATGATCATCATTATCATTTAATGTATCAATCTCGATATCAAGACCAATGTTGCTAAAATCATGTGAAGTCTGTGTAAACATTATAAAATAATCTGCATTTATATCTCCCTCTGGATACCAGTAGTCACTTGTATCTCCAAAAGGATCCTCGAGGTCATTATATGAACCCGGATGATAAAACCTTACTTGATTTTTTCATTTTATTAACTTCTCCGTAACATTTTATTCAGCGAGCTCGACACCCTTGATAAGCATCTCAAGCTCTTCCATAGTTCCGTACTGCATATCAATCAGGAAATATCCGTCACCTGCATCTGTTGCTACAATGTACGCATTATCATATGGGATATAACCTACCCAATGGATATCTCCTATATCCCACTCCTGCTTTTCAAAGTCGGAATCTTCACCCATGGATCTTCTAATCTGCTCATCAGCCGATACATTTCCTGTCCAAAATGCAATTCTGCCACCGGTTTCATCATTATCAAGGACGATCTGTGATTTGGTTTCCTTAACAATTGTATAACCCTCAGGAATTCCTACAGTTGCATTGTCCATTGCGTTTGTCTGAATGTAATTGATTACTTCTTCTGCTTCTGTTGTTTCGGCATCAGTGTCAGAAGCCTCTTCTTCTGTCGCATCCGATTCTTCGGCTTCACCCTCACCAATCTTAAGTGAACCGAGCACCTTCTTTGTTGCTTCATCATCAAAAGCAAATCCTACTCCGGATACTCTTATATACTTACCGTTAACTGTTGCGTAAAGCTCGAAACCATATCCACCCCAGCCATCACTGTACTGAAAACCTGTCCAGTCGATATCACCGAAAGTACCACTTACATCAGTCTGCTCATTGGTATATGTATTCTTGTTATAATTGTAAGCATTCATCATGTTGTCTTCGCTGCTTTCTTCCTTAAAGTCAAAATAAGTCAACTCTGATTTTTTAACCTGAAAATATCTCGTGTCATTTTCATCGAAGACATCTCCGCCTCTGAATGTATATCCGGCAGGAACAGTTACAGTATAAAAGCCCCAGGTTACAGTTTCATCCTCGCCTGCTGCCTCTTCCTCCGTATCCTCCTCGGTATACTCGTACTCATCTTCAACAGCGATATCATCATCAGAATCCTTCTTATCCTTACCACATGCTGTCATAGATAATGCAAGTACAAAAGCAAATGAACAAATAGTCATTTTCTTAAATTTTTTCATATTTTTAATCCTCTCTTTCATATTTAAGGGCTCCGTATAATCAATGAACTATGCGGAGTCTTTTCCTTAAAAAACAATCGTATATCTTATCCCTTTACTGCTTAATAAGATGATAGCTTGAATAAGTTTCCTCAAGATCAAGATTATTACCGTTAAGAGTATAGCTATACTCTTTCTTATCCATCCAGCTTTCAAGATCAACAGTTACCTTTCCGCCTGCCTCATCAAGAGTATAGGTTCCGTTACTGCTAAAGCCGGTAGTATCTCCCTTAAGTGTACACTTACCCTTGCCATCAAAGGTCCATGTCCAGTCTCCGTTAATTTCATCTGTCTGCTTCCATGTTCCTGCAATAGCATCCTTTGAACCACCATCGCTATCCTTACCACATCCGCAAAGAGCTGCTGCAAGCATGACTACACAAAGTAAAAGTAAAAGTTTTTTAGAAATTCTTTTCATAATAATTCCCTCCATTTTCTTATGGTAGTGTCAAGTTGACACTCCTTTTTTCTATATAAATCTTTTATTTTAAA
>CALGGL010000192.1 GCA_937915975.1 uncultured Lachnospiraceae bacterium
ATATGGTAATATTAACTCGATTTTAATTTAAGTTATCATCTTATTGTTTACGGAATCCGTTGCAGTGTAAGATATAATAACTTAAAAACAGATATAATATTTATGGAGTTATTATGAAATCATTAAGTAAAAAGAAGACACATTTACATACGCGAAGACTGGTTGTATTTCTTTCTTCGCTTATATGTTTTATTATTCTTACGTCGATGTATCTGCTAATGCTGCATCGTGACATTAAATCAGAAAAAACCAGATACAATTATATTGCTAAAAATGAAGCTGAGCATATCGTTACCACCATTGACTGTGTGATGGCACGAACCAACACGTTAAAGGCAATGATAAAGGATCATAACGGCGATACATCATTTTTTAAAAATGCTGCTGAAGACATGTATAACACCGTGAAGGAAGAGACGGGGGTTTCGTTGAAGAACTTTGCGATAGCACCAAACGGTGTTGTATCGGATGTATACCCGCTTGAAGGAAATGAGACGCTTATTGGTTTTGATTTTTTGGATTTGAGTCATCCCGGCAATATCGAGGCAAAGGAAGCGTATGAGCAGGGTGAAACAATTCTCACAAATCCTTTTGAACTGATACAGGGTGGAATCGGAATGGGCGGCAGAGCACCGGTAGTCCTTAATGACGGTGATAACCAGACACTTTGGGGACTTGTTACGGTTACGATAGATTTTGAAAATCTGATAGAAGTGTTAAACCTTGACGGTCTTAATGAAATAGGTGTTAATTTTGCACTGTCGTATATAGATAACGATGGTAGTGTTCATGATATGTACAAAATCGGAGAACCTAAAGATGATGCTGTAAAAGTCAGGTTTAAGGTGAGAAACCTGACATGGGAGCTGGCGGTGGCGCCAACTAATGGATGGATACCGACATGGAGGATTATTGTTTCAGTTTTGGTTATCGTGATTATCTCCGGTTTTGTGGGTGTATTTGCAAGTATTATGTTCAGGCTTCATGAAAGTAACGCAATGCTGTTACGCTTATCCACAACGGACGGGTTGACAGGATGCCTTAACAGGAGAGCATATGAAGAGGCATTATTGACACTGTCTGACAAAATGAATGATGAAAATTTCTTCTATGTTACAGCGGATGTTAACAGCTTGAAAAATACTAACGACACACTCGGACATCTTTCAGGAGATGAATTAATATGCGGAGCCGCTGATTGTTTGCAGGATTGTTTTGGCGATAATGGTGACGTTTACCGGATCGGCGGTGATGAGTTTGCTGCATTCGTTTATGCAGATGAAAATACATTTGATGAGCTCATTGAAAAAATACATACCCTTACGGATAATTGGAAAGGAGATAGTGTGAAGAGCCTGACTCTTTCTATAGGCTATGCTTCTATTCGGGAGTTTCCGGATGCTGAGATTAATACATTGATAAAAACTGCGGATGAGAGGATGTATAAGGCAAAACGTGAATATTATCAGAATAAGGGCGTTGACAGACGAAAATAGGAAATGGAAAGGCAGGATATATGCATTACAACTGTTTGATTGTAGATGATGAGATAGAGCTTGCAAAGATGACAGCGGAATACTTTGAGATGTTTGATATAAAGACAAAATTTGTGGGTTCGGCAGCGGATTGTTATGATTTTTTGGATAACAATGAAGTTGACATAATATTGCTTGATATTAATCTCGGAGACGGTTCGGGCTTTGATGTTTGCAAGAGAGTAAGAGAAGAGTATCAGCTTCCGATTCTTTTTATCAGTGCAAGGCAAAATGATGATGATGTTTTGGTTGCCCTAAGCATAGGCGGTGATGATTATATTAAGAAGCCTTACAGTCTGTCGGTGCTTTTGGCAAAGGTTAAGGTTAATCTTAAAAGAGTGGAGCAGATGAAAAAGCTTTCGGAAGGAAGCAATTTGAATTCTAATACGATAGTCACTGATAAAGCAGATGAAGATATTTCCCTTGATACAGCAACCATGTCAGCGATATTAAAAGGCAGGAATATTCCTCTAAAAGCAAAGGAATTTGCACTATTAAAAGCCCTTTATGAACACAAAAATACGATAGTTACCAAGGACCGGCTCTTTGATGAGGTGTGGGGCGATACATTTTACAGTGACGGAACTTTAAACGTGCATATAAGAAAGCTTAGAGAAAAGCTTGAGGAGGATCCCAATAATCCCAAATACATCAAGACCATCTGGGGAACGGGATATATGCTTGAGGTATGAGTAATTTCAGAAAAATATTAATTTTATATACAGTGTTAATGATGGCGGCACTTGCGGTTATACTTAATATTTTCAAGGGTATGAATTTATCTGTAAAAAATGTTGAGTCTTACAATGAGCAGGAGCTTACCGTCTATAAACAGGTTTGGGACAATGTAAATGAAAGCTTTGACGTGGAAAAGGATGTTACGCAAAAACAGATACTGATTCTTTGGGCGGTTATCCTGGTTCTTGGCTATGCGTTCATTTTACTTGTCTATTTTCTTTTGGTAAAGCCGGTAAAAGAGATGGAGGAATTTGCTTCCTCAATTGCAAAGGGAAATCTTGATGTGCCGCTTCCGATTCATAAAAACAATATGTTTGGAAGCTTTACGGAAAGCTTTGACCTTATGAGAGAGGAGCTTAAAGCATCCAGGCAAAGGGAGATTGAGGCCCAAAAGGCAAAGCGTGAGATGGTGGCAGAGTTAGGTCATGATTTAAAAACGCCCGTTGCAACCATTCAGGCAACCTGCGAAGTTCTGGAGCTTAAGGTAAGTAAAGAGCTGGAGGAGGCTAAGAAGGAAGCCGATCAGTCTCAGAAAAAAATCGATGAGCTAAACGGCTACCTTGAAAAGATAAGCTATATCTCCAACAAATCCGAAACCATAAATCAGCTTGTGGGAAATGTATTTCATGCAACCCTTGATGATATGGAGGAGGTAAAGATAGAGCCTTCGGAAAATGATTCAAGGTTAATCGAGGGTTACTTCAATAATCTTAAGGAATACGGAAATATTATTTTGGATAATCATATACCGGAATGTCTGGTGTATTTTGATAAGCTTCGTATGGAACAGGTCATAGATAATATCGTCGGAAATTCCTATAAATATGCCGGAACCGATATACATGTTTCCTTTGATGAAATTAATAATTCTGTGGGAAATAACAGTAAGGATAATTATTTCATCAGAATTACGATTCGTGATGAGGGTCCGGGAGTAGATGAAGAAGAGCTTCCGCTCATACTCGAGAAATATTATCGCGGTAAGAATACAAAAGAGAAGCAGGGCTATGGTCTTGGCCTCTACCTTGTTAACTACTATATGGAAAAACAGGGCGGTGGTATGGAATATTACAATGACAATGGATTTGTAGTTGAGCTTCTTGTCAGAAAGGTGTAAAAAATGTCAGCGGCTTGCAATTATGCAAAAGCTGCTGACATTTTTGTTTCGTTAAGTACATTTATTGAGGTCAGTGCACTTATTGTTTAAATCGGTGCACCTACATCTGCTCAGGACATTCTATTCCGAGTAATAAAAGCGCATCTTTAATGGTTTTCTTTGTGATATACACAAGAGATGCTCTTGCGTTTCGTATATTTTCTTCTTCTACATTGATGCGGTTTGCATTGTAGAACTTGTTAAATGCCTGTGCCACATCCACTGCAAATCTGGCAACTACCGACGGTTCATACTTTTCAGCTGCATCGAGAATTACTTTAGGGAAGCGGCTTACCTCCTTAAGAAGCTCCATTGAGTCCACATCCGTTAAAACGGAATAATCAACTTCCTTGGACGGAGTGTAACCATCAAGCTTTCTTATGATACTTGCACAGCGCGCATAGGTGTATTGAACATAAGGGCCTGTCTCACCATCAAAGTTAAGAAGCTTCTCCCATTTAAAGGATACATCCTTGATACGCTGGTTATATAAGTCGTTAAATAAAACTGCTCCGACACCGATTTTCTTGGCGGTTTCATCTTTGTCAGGTATGTCGGGATTCTTTTCTTCAATAATCTCCTTAATCTTGGAAATGGCTTCAAGAAGGATATCTTCAGCGTAAATGATATTACCGCTTCTGGTTGAAAGCTTGGCACCCTCAAGACTTACAAGTCCGTAAGGGATATGGATGAGCTCGTCCTTAGCCCAATCATTTCCGAGAAGCTCCACGACCTTAAATACCTGTGCAAAATGAAGCTTCTGCTCCTGACCGGTTACATAGAGACACTTTACAAAATTATAGGTTTCCTTACGATAGAAAATTGCAGCAAGATCTCTCGTTGCATATATTGAGCTTCCGTCATTTTTGAGAATAAGACAAGGAGCCATGTTATACTCTTCAAGGTCGACAATCTTTGCACCCTCACTGTCCTTAAGAAGACCGGCATCTGTTATCCTTTTTACTATGTCATCTGTCTTGTCACGGTAGAAGCTTTCTCCGAGATAATAATCGAAGTCCATACCGAGCAAATCATAGGTACGCTTATATTCAATCAAGCTTATATCCTTAAACCACTGCCATATCTTTAAAGCTTCTTCGTCACCCTGCTCCATCTTTGCAAACCAGGCACGGGCCTCATCATTAAGCTCAGGCTTCTTCTCAGCCTCCTCATGGAATTTTACATAAAGCTTCATAAGTTCTCCGACACCGTCTTTTTTGACAGTCTCTTCATCACCCCATGCCTTATAGGCGACGATGAGCTTACCAAACTGCGTACCCCAGTCGCCGAGGTGATTTATTCTTACAACCTTATATCCGAGCTTGGAATATATCTTATAAAGTGAATTTCCGATTATGGTTGTTCTAAGATGTCCCACATGGAAATTCTTCGCAACATTCGGAGATGAATAATCTATACAGATGGTCTGTCCGTCACCCATATCCGATGCACCGAAATTATCATCAAAGGCTGCATCCACCATAGATTTAACGAAGATTTCCTTCTTAATGAAGAAGTTAAGGTATGCACCCTGAACCTGAATCTCATCTATAAATGAAGCGTCCGAAGATTCATCTATGGCAGCCTTGATATCCGCTGCTATCATCTGCGGTGCCTTTCTCATAGCTTTGGCAAGTCTAAAGCACGGAAACGCATAGTCTCCAAGCTCAGGCTTAGGCGGTATCTCAATTAATTCCGATATCTCATCCTTTGTAAGTGCGTCGACATTTGCTGCGATTAAATCAATTATCTTGCTTTTCATAATATCCTCCGGGTAAAAATAATATATATCAAAATCGTTTTTGTAATTTAATATTTTTTGTTATAAATAAGTTAATTCTGTATCGGGAATCTGAATTTAACATTGGTTCCGGCATCATCCGCTTTGGCAATACTTAAGTTTCCGTTTAACAGATATATGGTTTCATGAGCCTTGTGGAGGCTGCTGTACCAAGGAGCCCTTGTAAGGTAATCAGGCTCTATACCGATGCCGTTATCGTGTATTAATACATCAATTACATTTTGGCTTAAGGAAAGATCAAATACTACCTTGTTTGCCTGTGAATGCTTAAAAATATTATCAAAAAATATTTCCAGCAGTCTGAACAAATTTATTGAAAATACAGGATGGAGCGTAAGCTCATAATCCGTATATTCAAGATTTGACTCTATAAGGTACTCCGGATGGGAATCTCTCTTACTCATAATGTAATCCTCAAGCTGGCTTAAAAACGGCTTTGAAGAATCAAACTTTGAGGAAAGCTTTTCTTCAACCTCCTCAACCGAATCAAGCATTTTCTTTGAGTTATACAGGATATCCTTGAGCGTGAGCTTTGCTCTTGAGATATCTGTTCCCAAAAGATAGGATAAAACCTCCAGCTTATGATTGGTGCTTTCCAACCCGTCCTTGATATTTCTTTCGATTATGGTTGAAAGATATGTATCATTAAATGCATTGAGCATAAGGATATTATAACCATGCTCGGATTTATTATCATCCTTATCATCCGATACAAATTCAAATCCGTCTTCATCTGTTGCTTCCGAGCCGGCATCCTTATATCTGAGACTTAAAGAATTAATTGCGTCCTGAGCTTCATTAAGTATATTCAATCTTTTCTTTAAAATATTAAGAGAGGATTCAAGATTAATTATCTTGGCATTGAGGAGATCCTTTACATCATTCAAATCATTTATCTGGTCATCTATAACCTTGCTTTTACCGGATTCCTCTGCTTCCATCGGAATCGGGGAAAAGACACTTTTCTTTGAACCGGATTTTAGGGCATAGATGTCCTTGGTTTTGTAAAGCTCATCCAGCTTGATGTCAATCTCAAATGCCTGTGTTTTTAAATCCTGAATTGTTTCAAGATCATCGATAAAGGCATCGTTGAAATAATCAAGCATAGCCTGATTGGAATTTTTAATAATCTCTAAATCTGCTTTTGAATGATTTTCCATTATCATCTTCTCCTCTTTTGTTGGTTATTTATACGCCTTTGGGCACTTATTCGTCTTCGCAGCTCCCGTTGCTTTTTAACGTGATCTATCTTGATTATAAGTGCGATTAACAGTCCCAAAACTATAAGGGCTGCGACAATAAAAAGAATTGTCTTTATCTTCTGTGCTGCTGTGCTTTTTTCTTTTGCTTCCGTGTTTATAGCTTCGGTTACGGCTGTGTCCTCTTCCTCAGGTAAAGGTGTATATACATAGCCCGAATAATATACCGGAAGCTCTATATAGGTTTCATCCGCTGTGCCGACTGAAAGAGTACCGACCTGCATACTTTCTTCATCTATGGTATCCGTGTTATAGGTAAGAACCATATTATCTTTATTAAGTCCGTTTCTTACCAAAAATTTTGCTTCCGTATCTACGGAAAGTGTCAGAGTGCCGGAGTTGGTTCCTTCAAAATAATTGTTAAGAGCAAGCTCGGCGGCTTCGATGTCTTCATCGGCAAATTGAAAATCCGTAATCGGTGTGGCATAGGAAAAATTATTAAAGAAATACTCATCCAATGCTTTGGTATCTGTATAGGTCGTTACGGTAGGCCGACTGTGCATAACAACACAGATTAGCTCCACATCATCCTTTTTAGACCAGGTTACAAGAGTACCGAGTGCCTGATCCGTGAAACCGGTTTTGCCGCCTTCGCAATAAGGGTAATAATAATCTGAGTCTTCCTTTATCATTTTATTGTTCTGCCATAGCTCCCGCTCCTCCTCCTGCATATTGGTCGGAGGAATAATGTAATGTGTGGTAGCGGTTATCTCGCGAAATTTATCATTTTTAATAGCCTCTCTGGCTATGAGTGCCATGTCATAGGCACAGGTATAGTGGTCATCATCGTGTAATCCGTTTGCATTGACAAAATGTGTGTTAACGCACCCAAGCTCCTCGGCTTTCTGATTCATCATATCACAGAAGCTTTCAAGAGAACCGGCAATATGCTCGGCAACTCCCCAGGCAGCCTCGTTTGCCGAAACAACAAGCACGGCATATAAGGCATCCTCAAAATTTATCTCTTCTCCCACATCAAGTGCGATGTGGCTGCTGTCACGCTCTATACCCCATACGGCGGTGTCGGACATAACTATAGTGTCACTTAAGTCACCGTGCTCTAAGGCAATCAGAACGGTCATTATCTTGGTGATACTTGCAGGGTATCTTTTCTCATATGCGTTTTTTTCATACAGTATCTGACCGGTGGCTGCATCCATAACGATTATTGAATCTCCGACCGTATCCGGCATACGCCCCGGTTCATCGGGATATTCGGTTGTTTTTGGGGCTTCGGTTGTAGGCTCCTCGGCTTCTTCTGCAAAGCATTCAAAGCTTATCGATATCATAAGTAAAAAAAGCAATAGAAAAGCAATAAATTTTTTAAAAGACATTTTCATAGTTTTTACCCTTTATTTTTAATATCTTTCTTATTATCCTATAATTTGCACTATTTTACAAGAAGAAAAACCAATTAATTCTTTTAAAAACCAAGAAGTTAGTATATAATAGGCTGAGTAATCCGGCAAAGGAGTGAACATATGAGATTAAGAAATGTAAAGGGCTCAAGAGAAGTCATAGCGGTAAATGAATATGTTGTAAGAGATGAGGAAACCATGAAAGGAAAGTGGAAGGAGTTTTTTGGAAATGATAATCCTCTTCACATAGAGGTCGGTATGGGAAAGGGCAGATTCATAATGGATATGGCACGACTTCATCCGGATATCAACTATGTGGGAATTGAAAAGTTTTCAAGTGTTCTTGTAAGGGCTATCGAAAAGCAGGAGACAGAGAAGCTGCCGAACCTCTTTTTTATAAGGATGGAAGCCGAATATATAGAAAATGTATTTGATAAGGGTGAGGTTGACTACATTTACCTGAATTTTTCAGACCCATGGCCTAAAGACAGGCATGCAAAAAGACGACTTACCTCTAAGGAATTTCTTAAAAGGTATGAAAATATACTGAGCAAAGGCGGAGGAGTTACCTTTAAGACTGATAACAGACCTTTGTTTGATTTTACGGTAGAACAGGCTGATGAGGCGGGCTGGAGAAAGGAAAGTGTGACCTATGATCTGCATAACTCAGAATATGTCGAGGGAAATGTTATGACAGAATATGAGGAAAGGTTTTCAAGTATGGGAAATCCTATATGCAGGATAGTGTATTTTCCGGAGTGATTTTTAAATACTTATATTGCAGGGAAAATGTATGTGTCATTCAAGGGTTTGACGAATAAAATAATAACAAGATAACAAAAAGGCTTGTTATTTATGAATAATTCAAAATTAAAGTATAAAATCAGTGCATATATTTATGGTAAAAGGGGAATAAATAGGGTATTAAGTAATCTTGGATGCAACCTCAGTATTATTAAAAATTGCTATAATCCGTGTAAAAAATCGTGCAAATCGACAAAATGCGGAAAATTTAGAAATTTTTGAAAAAATTGAAATTTTCTATTATA
>CALGGL010000193.1 GCA_937915975.1 uncultured Lachnospiraceae bacterium
GCACGTGTTACTTAACGCCATGCTAAGCACATTTTTATATACTGTCTTCAAATATCGGCAAACATAATGTGATAAGGTGCCTGTTTCATTTTCATATCTATGCTCTTGTATCCTTTAGGCTTTCTACCATGCTGACCTTCTTTATCTTATTTCCGAGAAGCTTAAGGGATATAACGTAGCTTGTTATTGCGATTCCGAAGTATATCATAACCGAGGATGGTTTAACGACATTTTTAACATAGCAGTTATATACCGAGGCGCTTTGTTTGAAGTTTAAGTCGTTAGCCCATATTCCGAGAAATAGGCCAATAATGATGCCAAGTGCCACGATACCGTGATATACATGCGTAATGATTGAGTTTATTTCATTGTCGTTATATCCGAGTACCTTAAGCATGGATATAGTCACTGTATTTTCCGAAAGCAATACATTTACCATAAGGAAAATGATCATTATCATAATTCCGGCACCAAGAAGAAGCACCACCCAGAGGATGTCCTTCATGCTGTCAAGGATATTTTCATCCAATTGTTTTTTAATATCCTCCCTGTAAATCTCCTTTAATACAAGTCCGTCATCAAAGGATATGCTGTCCTTTGACATAACACCGTTGTATATCTTAACCGAGTCAAGCGGGATACCCATGGTAGTATCAAGTGAAAGCAGCTCACACAGTGTTTTGTTGTTGGTTATGATAAGATTTTGCGAGCCGTTTTCAAATACTCCGTCTATAGTTATGCTGTATTCTTCAAGTGAATTTATATCAAAAAGCTTTAATGTATCGCCTTTTCCCACACCATAGAGCATTGAGCCCATGCTTGAAATATAGTAGCGCTCATCCGATGGTGTAAGCTCGCTTCCTGATTTTTCCGTAAGATTAATGTATGAGGTATCATCTATTCCCATAACCGTTACGATATCGTTTTTATCCTCTGCAGCAAAAGAGGAAGCCAAAAATCCCACTGCATCAGCTTCAAAGGAAGAGTTATCCTCTGCTTCGACTATAACCTGATTAAGGAAGTATTCGTATTCAAAGCTTCCTATCTCGTCCACGCTTTTATCAACATAATATTCAAGTGAATCTGTACAGGCAAGCATAAACGCAAGCACAAGTCCTCCTATGGCCAGACCGATGATAAGTGTAAGAGTTCTTCCGTAATTACCGAGTACGGCACGAAGCTTATACTTTGACTTAAAGGACATTTTACTTTTAGAAAATCTTAGATTCTTATGAACGTTTGCCTTACCGCTTCCCTTTATAAGCTCTATGGAATTGCCCTTTATGGTTATAAGTGCTGTAACAAATACCGCAAGCGTATAGCAAAGGGTCGGAAGCCCTATGGCAATAAGATTGCTGCTTAGCTTACCGTCAAATTTTATATTAAACGGTTCAAGCTTTCCCTCTATCATAAGGTCCATCATATATCCGGTTGTGGCATTGCCAAGAATTGTACCGAGTACACTTCCGACCAGTCCCGGAATTAATCCAAATATACTGTAATGTCTCGCAAGCTCAAACTTGGTCATACCTAAAGCATTGAGTATGCCTATCATTTTCTTTTCATTTTTAACCTTACGACCGAGAATAACCGCCATAAGAATTACTACAAATATTATAGATATCGGAAGTATCATACCGGTCATGGTTCCAAGCTCTTCAAGCTGGTCATTTGGGGTCTGTATTCGGTTATTTATATCCGCCGAGGTATAGGAAGATGTTTGATATTCCTCGTAAAGATTTTTCCTTACCTCCTGCTCGTTATCCTCGTTAAACACCACCGAGTAATAAGTCTCTCCATTACTTGTTTCAGAGATTAGGCTATCATATGCATCACGACTTATTAAACCAACACCGAATTCGGAGGATATGCTAAATGTATCATTTACATTTTTAAGACAGAAAAGATAATCAAATCTTATGGCATAGCCGCATACCGTAAATGTTTTCCTAACACCATTTACAGTGATGTCTATTGTATCGCCGATTGAGATATCATTTGCCTTTGCAAATAATTCACTTATCAAAATATCCGTATCGGTGTCTATGTCACTACCCTTGCTTATGATATATTTATTTACCTTCTCACTCGGTCTGAATACTCTTATGGTTTTTGAATCTCCTAAACCGGCATCCGTAAAATACTGCTTTTCAATTTCAATATTCCACTTTTCCTCATACTTTTTTATGTCCTCATCAGACATATCATTATAGAGTGTAAACTGCCCGTCCTCACGGTTTGCCTCTATGACCTTTTCGTCAAGATATGCCTTTTCCTTTGTGTAGGCAGCGGAAATCGCTACATACATATAAACAACCAAAAGTGTAAGCAGGGTAATGCTTATGTAAAAGGAAAGATTGCTTTTTATATTTCTTAGATATCTTTTATTTAGTGTCATCTTCTTACTCCCTGCTTAAATTACCAGATCGGCAACCGGTTTCTTTGCTTCATTTTTAATATTCTTAACTATCTTTCCGTCGTGAATTCTGATTACGCGGTCTGCCATCTCGGCAATTCCCTCGTTATGAGTGATGATAATTACCGTTGTTTTGTAAAGGTTGTTTACCTTTTCAAGCATCTTAAGTACATCTCTCGAGGACTTTGAATCAAGTGCACCTGTCGGCTCATCACACAGAAGAATTGCAGGATTTTTAACAAGCGCTCTTGCAATAGCGGTTCTTTGCTGCTGTCCTCCGGAAAGTTCTGCCGGAAAATGATTTTGGTACTTTTTAAGAGAAAGTGCATCAAGCAGCTCGTCGATATCAAGCGGCTCCTTTGAAATGTCTGCCACCGTCTGGATATTTTCCTTAACCGTAAGGTCTTGAATTAGATTGTAGGACTGGAAGATAAATCCTATATCGCTTCTTCTGTAAGCGGTAAGCTCCTTTTTGCTCATACCCGAAATCTCTTTACCGTTAACGGATATGCTTCCCGATGTGAGGCTGTCTATGCCTCCCAGCATATTTAGAAGTGTCGACTTACCTGAACCTGACGGCCCCAAAATCACACATATTTCATGCTCTGCTATGGATAAATCCACTCCGTCCATAGCAAATATTTCATTTTCACCCTGTCCGTATTTCTTAACGGCGTTTTTTATTTCTATGTACATAATTTAGTTCCTTTCGATTTATAATTAGGTTTGATTTTAGTTTGTTTAGCCTAACCAAGTACAATATATACTACGATTATTCTGATGTCAATAAAAAATGCTCCCGACGTTAGTCGAGAGCATTTTATTAAAAGTAAACAAATAAGACAAAAACATGCCAATCAACTGCATCCTTACTGCAGTCCCTTATTTAATGTTACTTTTCCATCGATAAAATCAGTAAGGTACTTTTCAAATTCGACATCTAATGCCGGATAACCATCAGCGTCATAATAAAATGTTCCGCTTGCCACCTGATTATTTCCGGTATCTCCGACCTCACTGAAAAGTCTAAGCTGAAGATCTTCAAACTGGTCATCCGTCTCAAAATCGCCTCCGAAAAGCCAGTTTCCTTCATCATCATAAAGTGTCCAGCTGTCACCGTTATTTAAAGAAAGAACTGCGCCGTTTGGAAATAACCAATCACCGATAATATCATCCATCATTTTGTCTTCATCCGATAACTCTATACCTTCTCCGATCAGATTCCAGTCAAGCAGCCCACATTTATAGTTATCCATAAGACCCCAAAAGTCTTCATCTGAAAGGTCAAGTCTCTCGGATGCGGATGCATCAACCATACCCGAGGTATTGTGATAAAAGCCTATGCTTCCGTCACCGACCTCATCACTATAATAAAAGTCAACCCATTCAAGTTCTGTTCCATCTGCATTTAAGCAACACTGTCCAAACATACTGCTCATAGCACTTGAAGAACCGTTATAAAAAAAGTTTCCGTTTCCCATCCATCTGTAGCTGCTTCTTGCCCAGCCTTCAAGGAAGCATACTATTTCGCCATCCTTATAGGTATATCCGTTGTAGATATAACTTTCATCCGTAATATCATCATAATAGCCGACCATATCTTCGCCAATTAAAAGCTCAGGTACGCCATCACCGTTTATATCCTCGATAACGTATCCGATATTATTCAGTAAATCTGTTTTTGTACGATACATAACACTTTCCATAATACCGGAAGAAGGGTAAACATAATCCTTCTCATAATCATATCCGTTTATAATTAAATCAAGAACCTCATCTTTAACCGGAGCATAAACGACCTCATAATCCAATTCACTTTTTTCCTCGGCTGTATTACTTTTCTCTGCCGTATTTTCCACTGTGTTTTCTGTTGTATCTTCTGTACTTTCAGCGGATGTATTGTCTTCACTTCCATTGAATGCTATTTTTTTATTGTCGTTTTTATTGCTTCCGCATCCGTATAGCGAGAGCGCTAAAATAAACGTTGTTATCAAAACTGCTGTCTTTTTTCTTATTTTTCTTCTTCTCATTTTTCATTATCCTCTCATATAACATATTATCCGGAAATCACAAAATGATATTTCACAAATTTAATATATATTATTCCCCTCTGATAATTATCTTTGTTTTACTCACATCCACCTTATCCTTTTCCATAATCAGTTCTCCGATGGAATCAGCGGTTATGCTGCCGCTTATCGGATTTTTCACGCTGTCGATGTATTTCTTGAATCCTTCTACGCCAAGGTCGAACATGTTCACGAACTTGGTGGCGAAGGGTGGAATCTTTTTCTGGTGCATGCCCAGGGCGTCGTGCATCACCAGCACCTGGCCGTCGGTATAGCGCCCGCCGCCGATGCCGATAGTCACGGCCTTCACCTCCCGGGTGATCCTTGTGCCCAGTTCTTCGGGAATGTGCTCCAGCACCAGCTCGAAACAGCCCAGGTTGTCGACAAAGCGGGCCGCCTGTTCGATGGCCCGGGCCTCTTCTTCCGTCTTTCCCTTCTGCTTGAAGTTTTCCGCCGTCTGGGGGAGCAGTCCCAGGTGAGCGCACACGGGAATGTCGTGACCGCAGAGGAATTCCAGCACACCCTGGGGAGTTCCTTCCAGCTTGACGCTGGCAGCACCCAGGTCCAGAAACCTGCGGGCATTGTCGTAGGCTGTCTGTGGATCCTTGTCGCTCATGTAGGGCATGTCGGCTACCACGTGGGTGTTGGGGGCGCCCCGGCACACCGCTCCCACGAAGATGAGCATCTCGGTCATGCCCACGTCGCGGGTGGTCTTGTAGCCCAGCATGGTGTTGGCGAGGCTGTCGCCTACCAGAATCTGGTCGATGCCTGCGGCCTCCGCCATCTGGGCGAAGGCGTAGTCGTAGGCGGTGACCATGGAAATTTTTTCACCCTTGGCTTTCTTTTCGGTTATGTCTTTGGGGTTGAGCATAGTTTTCGAATCTCCTGTAGCCATTGGAGGGAATGTATTTCCTTCAAGAAGCCGCCCGCTTGGTGTCGTCGGCGTACTGGTCGGGATGCGCCTCG
>CALGGL010000194.1 GCA_937915975.1 uncultured Lachnospiraceae bacterium
AAATATCAAAGCAAAAGAGTAGCCAATGCAGAGTATAATGTCGAATTTGAGGGTCTGATAGAAAATGTCAAAAGAAGATACAGAGAGTCTTCCGAGAGTATAAAGGCAGAATATGAAAGCTATATGACCATTACGCCTTGTGATGTGTGTGGTGGTAAGAGGCTTAAGCCTGAATCGCTTGCGGTTACCGTAAGTGATAAAAATATTGCCGAGATTACCGAAATGTCCATAGTAAGGTTAAGCGATTTCCTTAATAATATGAATCTTACCGAAAGACAGATTTCCATAGGACATCAGGTTATAAAGGAAATAAAAGCAAGAGTTGGTTTTTTGGTAAATGTTGGACTCGATTATCTGTCTCTTGCAAGAGCAACAGGCACACTTTCGGGAGGAGAGGCACAGCGTATCAGACTTGCAACACAGATTGGTTCGGGGCTGATGGGAGTTGCATATATTCTCGATGAGCCGAGTATAGGTCTTCATCAAAGAGACAACGATAAGCTTCTTGCGGCACTTAAAAATCTGAGAGATTTAGGCAACACACTTATTGTTGTGGAGCATGATGAGGATACCATGTATGCTGCCGATTATATAGTGGATATAGGTCCGGGTGCGGGTGCAAACGGCGGTGAGGTTGTGGCAACCGGTACAGTGGAGGATATTATAAAGTGTCCCGAATCTGTAACGGGAGCATACTTAAGCAGAAAAATCACAATACCCGTTCCTAAGGAAAGAAAGATGCCGACAGGCTTTATAGAGGTAGTTGGAGCAAGAGAAAATAACCTTAAGAATATTAACGTCAAGTTTCCGCTTGGAGTTATGACCTGCGTTACAGGTGTTTCCGGTTCCGGCAAGAGCTCGCTTGTTAATGAGATTTTATATAAGAAGCTTGCGAAAGAGCTTAACAGAGCCAAAATAAAAGCAGGTGACCATGATAAGATAAAGGGCATCAAGCAGCTTGATAAGATTATTAATATCGATCAATCACCTATAGGTCGGTCGCCGCGTTCCAATCCCGCTACCTATACTGGAGTATTTGACCTGATAAGGGATTTATTTGCAAATACCAAGGATGCTAAGGCGATGGGTTACAGTAAGGGAAGATTTTCCTTCAATGTATCCGGAGGAAGGTGTGAGGCCTGTAAGGGTGACGGTATAATCAAAATTGAGATGCATTTCCTTGCGGATGTTTATGTACCTTGCGAGGTTTGTAAGGGTAAGAGATATAACAGGGAAACCCTTGAAGTAAAATATAAGGGTAAGAGTATCTATGATGTGCTTGATATGACGGTAGATGAGGCATGCGAGTTCTTTGAAAATGTTCCTTTAATATTAAGGAAGATAGAAACCTTAAGAGATGTAGGACTCGGATATATCAAGCTTGGACAGCCTTCAACCACACTTTCGGGCGGTGAAGCACAAAGAATTAAGCTTGCGACAGAGCTTAGCAGGAGAAGCACCGGCAAAACCATATATGTTCTTGATGAGCCTACTACGGGACTTCATTTTGCTGATGTTCATAAGCTTGTTAATATTCTTCAAAAGCTGTGTGAGGGCGGCAATACTGTTGTGGTAATAGAGCATAATCTTGATGTAATAAAGACTGCCGATTATATAATCGATATGGGGCCTGAGGGCGGTGAAAACGGAGGAACGGTTGTTGCAACCGGAACACCGGAGGAGGTTGCAAAAATCAAAAAATCCTATACAGGACAGTACATTAAGAAGTATTTAAAAGGAAAGTAAATTTTACAAATAATATTTAATAGGCTGTATTTGGTTTAAGTATTATATTTTATAATTTATCATCTTTATTTTTGATAAATATTATAGTATAATGTAGTAAGGTTGTTAGGCTATACTAATATAGCACGATGCAGCAAAAATAAAAAACGGAGGATGTTACAATGTTAGTTTCAGCAAAGGAAATGCTTGAGAAGGCTGTTGCAGGCGGTTATGCAGTAGCACAGTTCAACATCAATAATCTTGAGTGGACAAAGTCAGTTCTGCTTGAGTGTGAAGAGCTTAAAACACCTGTTATTCTTGGTGTATCAGAGGGTGCCGGTAAGTATATGACCGGATTTAAGACAGTTTCAGCTATGGTAAAGGCTATGGATGAGTCACTTGGAATTACTGTTCCTGTTGCTCTTCATCTTGATCATGGCTCATACGAAGGAGCTAAGGCTTGTATAGAGGCAGGATTTACTTCTATCATGTTTGACGGTTCATCACTTCCGCTTGAGGAGAATATAGCTAAGACTAAGGAGCTTGTTGCTATCTGTAACGAAAAGGGAATTTCCCTTGAGGCAGAGGTTGGCGGTATCGGCGGAGAGGAAGACGGTGTCGTTTCAACAGGTGAGTGTGCTGATCCTGAAGAATGTAAGCAGATTAATGACTTGGGTGTTACAATGCTTGCTTGCGGTATCGGTAATATTCACGGAAAGTATCCTGAGAACTGGGCAGGACTTCAGTTCAATGTTCTTGAAAGCATTAAGGCTGTAACAGGTAATACACCGCTCGTACTTCACGGTGGTTCAGGTATACCTGATGAGCAGATTAAGAAAGCAATCTCTATGGGAGTTGCTAAGGTTAATGTAAATACTGAGTGTCAGCTTGTATTTGCTGCTGCAACTCGTAAGTACATAGAGGCAGGTAAGGATCTTGAGGGTAAGGGCTATGACCCACGTAAGCTTCTTGCTCCGGGTGCACAGGCAATCAGAGATGAGGTTAAGGATCGTGTAGCTGTATTTGGTTCAGCAGGCAAGGCATAAATCCTATAACAACCGAATTATAAAGAAGTGCAGAGGTTGAAAAATCTCTGCACTTTTTGTATAATTGCAGGGGAAACCGCAATAAAGATAAATATGCGGCAATAAACTGTTTATTAGAAATTGGGAGGACATTGAAATGAATAATAGCGGAAATAAGACAAAGGGCGGCTGTATAGCAACTATAATCTTACTTGGATTGATAAGCCTGCTTTTTGTAGGATTTGGAATAATGAACCTTATAGCTCATGGAGATTATTATTTCGGCAGTGCTCAGGATATAAGTGAAATGACTGAAGGAGGAGGAAGTCCCGAGAAGGGGGAATATGTTCAGGTTGGTGTGGATGTGTGCTTTGACTGGTATGCCGAAACCACTCATAAAGTAAACGGTATTCCTACAGGTAAGGAACAGCATTGTATAATAATGCTTGAAAATGGTGACATAATGTCCTTAACCGTAAAGGGTAAGAAAAATTATGCCAAGATAGATGAAGTTATTGACTCTACATGGGATTATCTGTATGATACCACCGGAACAAAATACCTGCATACTCCTGTCATATTTGAAGGAAAGATAGAAAGTGTCGGTTCCGAGGTGAAAAAATATTATGATGAGTATATGTCGGATTTATTGGATGCCTGTGAAGCTTCTTGGGGATACAGACCGAATTATTATGAGCTTACCATAGATACAACTGATAACAAGATATCTACATTATTATATTATTTGCTTGGAACGCTGATAGTTGCATTGTTTGTATTCGGAATTGTTTCAAGCGCCAAGTCGCTTAAGGCAATAAAAACGGCTGAAAGGGCAGGCTATGACAGCAGTGCTTATATGCAGAATAAACAAAATAATACTAACAGCGGTAATTCGGGGAATGTTTACGGCAACGATATAGTGGGTTACAGCAATATGCCGGACAATAACTATATAAATGATATTGTAAGCGGCAATCAGAATGATGATAATGGGGGATTTAATCTGTAATGTATGATTCCGGAAGAATACTTTTCAGTGATCCGGGTAATATTACAAAGAAAAAAAGCTCGCTGATAAAAGATGAGACATTAATAAGGATTTTTGGGATTGCGCTTGTGATTCTTGTAGTTACCTTTGCGGTGGGAATTTTTAAGTGTATCAGCATATTTAAAATCTATCCTAAGGAAATAAACGAAGTCATCGAAAACGGTGAACTTAAAGAGGGGGAATATGTAAGAGTAGGGGTTTACGCCACATATGATTATTACGCTGATTTGGTTGAATATAAGGAAGGCTATGAGAACAGTGATTACGTAGTGGAAAAATATTATCCTATTATTCTGGATGACGGAAGCATTCGGGGCAAAGTGTGCGGCGTCACCAAGGCCCTGGAACTGATCGGTATCAAGACGGTCAAGGATACCATGATGTGCATGGAGCAGGG
>CALGGL010000195.1 GCA_937915975.1 uncultured Lachnospiraceae bacterium
GTTGGAAAGCATAATCTGTAATATGAGTCCACCCGAAGTCTGTCCTAAGGCCTTGCTTATGCCCATTCCTCTCCACTCGCGACTTATCTTGGCTCTTATTACAAGCGACTCTACGAAGATTACGATAAATATCGTGATTAAGACGATAATTATGCAAAGCAGCTTCATTGACATCGCAAGAGTACTGATTATACTGTCCATAGTCTTTTCATCACTTGCTAAAACGATATCATATCCTCTTTCTTTGGCAAGCTTATTAATGTCTTTTTCAAGTTCATCATAGCTTACACCGTCTTTTGCGGATATATTGTATTGATAAACCGGTGTACCCGGAAGAAGCTTCTTTGAAGCTTCTGTTGTCATAATCAGTGTACGTCCCATACGTTCCATACGCTGATTTATGCCGACAACGATAAATTCTTCCTTTACTCCGCCGTACTCAATCTCTATAACATCGCCTGTCTTTATACCCATATCCTCGGAGACACCGGACGTAATAAGTACTTCATTATCCTCCTTAGGAAGTCTTCCCTCCAAAAGTATTGTATGTTTTGCATTATTGAAATCATCATAAGCATATGAGTAAACCGCATTATTTTTACCATTATAGTAAACCGTAGGCTCAAAGCCTGTATATACCAATACACTGTCCACCTTATCAAGAGTGAGTAAAGCATCCTTTACCTCTTCATATTTTCCTGAAGCCTCGTTCATTGTTGCGGTTGCTATCTCAAAGCCCATTATCTCTAAAAGGCCTTCCGGTTTATCACCGAAATTCTCCATCATGCCAAAGCCCGCAAGTGAAGAAATTGTAAGAACAGCGGTTATGAATACCATAATAATATTTCTTCCGATACCGCCAAAAGTGTCCTTTAATGAAAGCACGATAGCCACAGGAAGCGGTGTTTTTTCAAATGAAAAATGATTTTTCTTGAAATTATGGGTGTTTATTCCGCCCCTTAAGGCATCAAGTACAGTGACTTTTTTGTAAAGTCTGCCGGCTGCTCTTGATACAATTGCTATAAGAAGCAATAATCCGATTACAGTACCTACCGCTGCCCCGATGTTTACCGGCTGATTCCAGCTAAGACCTGCAACCGAGCTTATTATATCGCCAAAGGCTTTAAAGGTAAGCATCGCAACAATTATTCCGATTACGGAACCGACAAGTGCAACAAGACATATCTCTATGGTAAGTGCTCCGCGAAGCTCCTTAACGGTATATCCGCTTGCTTCAAGAATTCCGGTACTCTTCATATTTTTGTTAATGAAATTCTTGATGCTAAAGGATATGATTACAATTGCAATTATCATTATTAAAAATGAGAACATGAGAATAACTGCTACGACTATAAGCGGTACATACTCTGAGCCCATTCTCATCATCTGCCAGTTTAAAAAAATGTAATTTGTGTAATTATTTTCATCCTCTGCCGGAACAAGCTTCGTAAGCTTTTCCTTATATGCATCACCGATTTCCTTTTCAAGATCGGCAGTTTCAAATCCGTCTTCAAGCTCCTTTTCGTCGACTCTTCCCTTATAAACAACATATTTCTCAACTGTTGACGGATGCTCATCAAGCAATTTATCAATCATTTTTTGTGACATATAAACATAATCTATGGTTATATTTATGGTTGAACAAAAATACGGATCCTCCACATAACCTGCGACATTTAATTCATAAGTATCATCTTCAATCTTATAAACCAAGGTGTCGCCGATATCAAAGTTTGCCTTCAAGTGAAGCGGTATTAAAATATCGTTTTCTTTTAATTCCTTATCCGGCATTTCAATTTTCATAAGTGATTTTTCTTCGGTAAAGCTTTCTACAAAGAATGAAAACTCTCCAAACTCATCATCTTTTTTATTCTTATATGATACGGACATTGAAACCATAGGGGTACTTTCATATTCGACAATATGCTCGTTTTCTTCAAAAACCTCCACTGCTGCCTTATTTGCGATTTCGGTATCATTTACAAAGAGCAGAATGTGCGCACCATTTATCTTATCAAACCTGTCATCAAGCACCTTTCCAAGTCCAAAAACCGCGGATAAGCTGTCAAAGATTAAAAATGCAGCTATAAAGGTAAGGATAAGAAAGGTAATCATGTCACCCTTTTGTTTCTTCATATTGTTTTTGGCTATTACAAATAATTTATACATAATATTCTCCTCGCATAATCAAATAAACCTTAAAGGTTTTACATCCTACCATCCCTGCTCCTGTAAGAAATCCTTGAGTTTCTTATGTCTTTCAATTGCCTTTTCCTGATTAGGATTTTTCTCATCCTTATAGTCACCGACATATTCGCCAAGGTCTATCTCATTGGCAATAACTCCGTCCGAAAGATATATGATTCTGTTACCTCTTTCCGCTGCCTTAATCGTATGCGTTACCATTACGATGCTCTGTCCGCTTTGGTTTAAGTCACTTAAAATGTTAAGTACATTTATCGTATTTTGTGAGTTAAGTGCACCGGTCGGCTCATCAGCAAATAGCACCTCCGGCTCATTTATGACTCCTCTGACAACCGCAACTCTCTGCTGCTGTCCACCCGAAAGCTGTGTCGGAAACTTACGCCAGTCGGTTTCCTCTATCTCAACTCTCTTAAGAAGCTCCTTTGACTTTGCTGCAAGCGCCTTTCTGTCCTTAGTTCGAAGAAGTCCGCTTACCATTACATTGTCAAGTGCGCTCATAGAATCATTTAAGTAATTCTGCTGAAATACGAAGCCTGCGTGATATCTTCTGAAAAGTGCCAGCTTATCATTGCTAAACTTTGAAATCTCGATTCCCTTTCTATCTGATCCTTTTTCTTTCGAAGCCTTTTTTGAATTTATGTCATCAACAAAGTATGTAATGCTTCCAAGCGTCGGTCTGTCCATTCCCGAAAGCGCATATAATAATGTACTCTTACCCGAACCGGAGTTACCCATAACAACCGTAAAATCTCCCTTATAAACATTAAGATTCAGATTCTTAAGTACATGCTGCTGAACCGATTCATTTGAAAATGTCTTTGATAAATCCTTTGCCGTTAAAATTATTTCTTTACTCATTTAATTCACCTTTTCCTTTTTAATTTCGGGAAGAAATTTCCTAAATCGGTTATTAAATCACCGTAAAGAAAAACTTCCGTATCAATTTGTTGAGTTTAATATACAACAAACTAAAACGGAAGTCTTAACCTGTATCTTCTCTATTTCTTAATTAATTCTTAAATAAACACACAAATATAAAAAAATTGACTTTTTTCGCATACATTTTTATAATTTATGGTGATGTTTTAATTTTTTTGCATAAAATAAAAGGTATTAATTTTTTACCACACAAAAGGTGATTATATGAAAAAAAGAAAATTACGTCAATCTGCAAAATATACAATTATCATAAGCATTTTTCTGCTTGCTGTTAATGTTATCCTCGGTTATGTACTGATTCAACAATCAAAATCCGCGATGACCGAGCTTATGAATGAGCGTATGCTGGACGTATCCAACACTGCCGCAGCTTCTTTGGACGGCGATTTGCTCGCATCTATTGATGAAAATTCAATGAACAGCGATGCCTATAATGAGATAGTACGTGACCTTAGATTATTCCAAAACAACATAGATCTCGAATACATTTATACTGTTAAGGATATGGGTGACGGAAGCTTTGGGTTTATCATAGATCCGGATCCGGAAGATCCCGGACTTTATGGTGAAAAAGTAACCTATACGGATGCACTTTACAAGGCAAGCCTTGGTACACCCGGTGTTGATGATGAGTCTTTTGAAGACCGTTGGGGAACCTTTTACAGTGCATACAGCCCGGTATTTGATTCCAACGGAAATGTCGCAGGTATAGTCGGCGTTGATTTCAACGCCAAATGGTATAAAAACCAAATCAAAAGATATACAACCTCCATCATCATTATAAGTGTGCTTTCACTTCTCATAGGTGCGATTGTTGTCATTTTAATAACATCTCAGGTAAGAAGACGATTAAACGGGGTTTACAACGAGCTGAATTCCCTCGCTTTGGATATAGAAAGACTTAACAAAGAAATGTCTTCCAATTCCGGTACAAATGATTCATCAAATCTTACAGCAAAGGATTTTGAACTGTCTAATTCAGGTAACAGAAAAAGTCTTCATCTTACCAAGGATGCCATCGGTGCACTTGGAGATAAAATCAACTCCATGCACGATGAAATGACTCATTACATTTCTTATGTTAAAGAACAGGCGTATACGGATTCCATGACCGGTGTCGGAAATAAAACGGCTTACCTTGATCTTGTTAAGAGATTAAACAAGAAAATTGAAAAGAAAACCGCTTCATTTGCGATAGCAGTCTTTGACGTAAACGGTCTAAAAAAAGTAAATGATAATTTGGGCCATGAATATGGTGATATGATTATTTGTGACACAGCACTTATTATAAAAAGAGTGTTTGCCAATTCCCATGTTTTCAGAATTGGCGGTGATGAATTTATTACCATATTGGAAGGGCGTTACACGGACAAATATATAATAGAATTATTTAAGGATATTGATAACGAACTTGCTTCCTTCAACGAAAAAGAAAAAACCTATGAGATGACTCTTTCATTTTCAAAAGGAGCATCAGTATTCCGTGCTGAATCAGACAGTGATTATCAGACAGTATTCAAGCGTGCGGACGAGGCAATGTACGCAAATAAGGGACAATATTACAGACAGTTCGGTGACAGAAGAAAGAGAGAAGACTAAGGTAAATCCAAAGGTAAATCGTGATACTTTTTTTATTGTCTTTTATGCACTTTTATTATATAATGAGAGTAGCGTTTTATGAAAGGAAGGTATACTACATGAAATTTGGTTACTTTGATGACGCAAACAAAGAATACGTCATCACATCACCAAGAACTCCTTATCCTTGGATTAACTACCTGGGAACTCAGGATTTCTTTTCTCTTATTTCTAACACAGCAGGAGGTTACCACTTCTACAAGGATGCTCGTCTTAGAAGAATTACAAGATATCGTTATAACAATGTGCCGGTTGATATGGGTGGACGTTATTTCTACATAAATGAAGATGGAAACATCTGGTCCCCTGGCTGGTCACCTGTAAAGAGAGAGCTTGAATTCTATCAGTGCCGTCATGGTATGGGATATACCATAATTACAGGTAAGAGCAATGGCCTTAAGGCTGAGGTTACATTTTTCGTTCCACAGAACTATCAGGGCGAAATTCAAAAGGTAGTTCTCACAAACGAAGCAACAACTAAGAAGACATTTACACTTTTCTCATTCCTTGAGTGGTGTTTATGGAATGCTGAGGACGATTCAACCAACTTCCAGAGAAACTTCAATACAGGTGAGGTTGAGGTTGAAGGATCAACATTATTCCACAAAACAGAATACAAAGAGCGTCGTGATCACTTTGCATTCTATACTGTTAATTCACCTATAAATGGATATGACTGTGACCGTGAATCATTTATGGGCTTATACAATGGTTTCCAGAATCCTGATGCAGTTGTTAACGGAAAGTCCAACAACTCAAAGGCTGACGGATGGTCACCTATCGCTTCACACAGCATTGATATTACACTTAATCCGGGTGAATCTAAGGATCTTATCTTCATCCTCGGTTATGTTGAGAATGGCGATGACAAGTGGAATGCTGACGGAACCATGAAGAAGGACAAGGCTTACGATATGATAGCTAAGTTCGATACTACCGAAAAGGTTGATGCAGCATTTGAAGCTAATAAGACTATGTGGAATGACCTTCTTTCCAAGTATTCGGTTGAGACACCTGATGACAAGATGAACCGTATGGTTAACATATGGAATCAGTATCAGTGTATGGTAACTTTCAATATGTCACGTTCCGCTTCATACTTCGAGAGTGGTATCGGACGTGGTATGGGATTCAGAGATTCCAATCAGGATTTACTTGGTTTCGTACACCAGATTCCTGACAGAGCAAGAGAGAGAATCTTAGACCTTGCTGCAACTCAGTTTGAAGACGGTGGATGCTTCCATCAGTATCAGCCTCTTACTAAAAAGGGTAATGATGCTGTCGGCGGTGACTTCTCAGATGATCCATTGTGGATGATTCTTTCAACTGCAGCATATATCAAGGAGACAGGCGATTACTCAATCCTTGACGAAATGGTTCCTTACAGAAATGACGAAAAGCTTGCACAGCCAATGATGCATCACTTAAAGCAGTCATTCTACAGAGTAGTTAATAACGTAGGTCCTCATGGACTTCCACTTAGCATGAGAGCTGACTGGAACGATTGTCTCAATCTTTCCTGCTTCTCATCAGTACCTGGCGAAAGCTTCCAGACCTACACTTCACCTAAGTATGGTGATGATAAGTATTCAAAGGTTGCTGAGTCAATGTTTGTTGCAACACTCTTTACATATACTGCTCCACTTTATGTAGAGCTTTGCGAGTACAAGGGCGATACAGAGGGTGCTAAGGCGGCGCGTGAAGAGATAGATAAGATGAAGGATAATATCCTTAAGAGCGGTTGGGATGGCAACTGGTTTATCAGAGCATACGATGACTTTGGTAAAAAGGTTGGTTCCAACGAATGTGAAGAGGGTAAGATATTTATCGAGCCACAGGGCTTCGGTATTATGTCAGATATCGGTAAGGAAGACGGCTATGCAGAGAAGATTATCGATGCAGTAGAGGACAAGCTTGGATGCAAGTATGGTCTTGTACTTAACAATCCTGCATTTACCAAGTACTTTATCGAATATGGTGAGATTTCTACATATCCTGCAGGTTATAAGGAGAATGCCGGTGTATTCTGCCACAACAATGCATGGATGATCGCAGCTGCTGCTTATGCAGGACAGGGCGACAAGGCATACGACTGGTATTCACGTATTGCACCTGCTTACCTTGAGGACATTTCAGACTTACACAGAACTGAGCCTTATGTATATGCTCAGATGATAGCCGGTAAGGACGCAGGACGTTCAGGTGAGGCTAAGAACTCATGGCTTACAGGTACCGCTGCATGGAACTTCGTAGCAGTATCACAGTACATCTTAGGTATCATTCCTGACTTTGGCGGACTTAAGATTGACCCATCTATTCCAAAGGAGTGGGACGGCTTCACAGCTTCAAGACAGTTCAGAGGCGACACTTACGATATCAAGGTTACTAACCCTGACCACGTATGCAAGGGCGTTAAGAGTATGTCAGTAGACGGCAAGGCTGTAGACGGCAACGTAATCCCTGTAATCGGTGACGGCGCTACCCACACAGTTGAGGTTGTTCTTGGTTAATCAATAAAAACCTATGAAACGCAATCGGGAGCTCATATGAGCTCCCGGTTTTTATTTGTGCCATTTAAACTTCTGTTTATCGCAGTATGGTGTGAGTGAAAATACTTATATATTTCACAC
>CALGGL010000196.1 GCA_937915975.1 uncultured Lachnospiraceae bacterium
TCTATAACCTTATCCTTCCTCGGAGATATACCTGTTGTCTCAAGGTCGAACACAACATAATCCGGCACATATTTATTAATCCTTTTTCCTCTTTTATCAGAGAGCATATCTGTTTATCCTTTATAAAAAACTTATCCTGCCACAAATTCCATTGATAAAAATTCATCTAATGGTACAGGCTTTGAGTAATAATATCCCTGCAAAGAGCTTACCTTGTACTGCTTAAGGAAATCCTTCATCTCAGCGGTTTCAACGCCTTCAACGCATACCTCGGCAGAGAATGCATCCGCAAGATCCGATATAAATCTTACGGTATTCTGGTCAGCCATACTCTTTTCAACGTCCTTAACATATTCACGGTCAATCTTAACGGTATCAACCGGAAGCTCACGTAAGATACCGAGAGATGCGTAGCCTGTTCCAAAATCATCAAGGGCAATCTTAATACCGTAATCCCTGAATATGTTTACCATATCCTTAAGAATCTCTATATCCAGTAGTCGGCATCTTTCGGTTATCTCAAGGCAAAGGTTTTCAGGCGGAAATTCCGTTTCCTTAAGAAGCTCCAATACTTCTTCGATAAATCCGTCCTTTTCAAGCTGTGCATAGGAAAGATTTACATTCATAATCATATCAGGATATTTTTCGAGAAATTTCTTTCCGTCAGTCATAGCCTGTTTTAAAATCCACTTACCAAGCTTAGGGAAAAGTGAATCCTGCTCAAGCACAGGTATAAACTGGTTCGGAGGAACGGTTCCGTAGGTATCACTCTTCCATCTTACAAGTGCCTCCATACCCTTTAAGCTTTCCGAATCCGCATGCATTATAGGCTGATAACAAAGATAAAATCCGTTACAATCCTCGGAAACATTATTACGGATAACATTAATCTTTTCAATTGCCTTACGATTATCATGAGAAATCATATCATGGAAGATAACCAGATCTCCCATCTTACGATTCTTGGATTCACTGTATGCAAACTTAAGACAGGAATAAACCGTCTTATCGGTTATATCAAAGTTATCGACTATAACAAGACCACCGTTTAAAGAAAGGCTTATATGCTCACCGTCAACATAAAAGTCGTGACTCACCTCATCCTTAAGCTCATTATAAATATCAGCCACCTGACCGGAATTAAGTGTACGGCTTACAACCACCATCTTGGTTCCGTCCATACGATAGCAGGCTCCTGTATTTGCAAATTTCTTTTGAAGAAGTCTTCCCAGCTGCTGTAAAATTCTGTTGCCAAAGGTATATCCGTATACATCATTCAGATTTGAAAAGCCCGATATACCTATCTGGAGAATAACCGCATCATCACGCTTCCAGAACATCGCCCTTAAATCTTCAAAGAATCCGTATAAGGTACGAAGTCCCGTAACATTATCTATATAGCTCTTAAGTCCGTGATTTTTAATGGCTCCGGCAAAATAATGTGGTCTTCCCTCCGGATCACGGATTACAACACCTCTGCAGGTACATACTACATAATTGCCGTCACGGGTTCTGGCACGATACTGCATATCATGTCCGCTATCCTCACCCGAAAAAATCATATCTATACTATGATGATAATCCTCTCTATCTTCAGGATGAATATGATCCTCCCATATCGCTCCGGCATTTTCCATATATTCATTTGGCAATCCAAAATAATTAACCGCACTCTTTGACCATCTTGAAACATCAACAGTCATATCACAAAGATACACATAGGTACCTTCCGCGACTACCGAAAATGCCTCAAAAAGCTCATCAAGCTTTATCTTTCTTTCATTATCCATCGCACAGCCTCTCAATCCCCATAATTCTTTTCAAAAATATATAATAAACAAAATATAATCACGCTGTTTTCATTAAAATAAAAAACACTAAAAACCTATTATTTATTATAAACGAAAAGTGAGATAATTAAAAGGTTTTTTTGACTTTTTTCCAAGGTTGGAACGAATAATGTCACGTTGGTGTTTGTAATTGTGTTTTTATGGTGATTTTATGGCATTTTTTGTGCGTGCTGCAATTCTTTAAAGGTTTTTAAAATGAAGTATAACGCAATCAAAAATGCAAGCACATCAGAAACAGGCATAGAATAAAGCACTCCGTCAAGTCCGAAAAATCTTGGAAGTAAAAGAGCAAAGCCCACACCGAAAATAATTTCTCTCGCCATGGATATTATGGTTGATTCCTTTGCCTTGCCTACTGCCTGAAGGAAAATAAATGTACCCTTGTTTATGGTTGCAAGCACCATCATACACAGATAAATCCTAAAGGATTTGACAGCAAAATCCGTATAATAAACACTTTCATTTGAGGCACCGAATATTCCGATAAGAAATCTCGGAAATGCTTCGACTATCAAAAGCGATACAGCGCCGAGTATAGCTTCACATTTTAAGAGAAGCTTAAACAATTCCTTAACTCTGTCTTTTCTTCCCGCACCAACATTGTATCCGACAACCGGTATGCAGCCTGCTGCCATACCCACGGCTATTGATATAACTATCTGGAAGAATTTCATTACAATGCCTACGACTGCCATCGGAATCTGGGCATACCGGCTCTGACCGAATATCTCATCCATGGCTCCGTACTTTCTTATCATATTGTTGATAGCTGCCATAGCTGCCACAAGAGATATCTGAGAAAGCAGCGATGTGATACCCAGAGGTATAAATCTTTTAATCAACCGTCCGTTTAATCTAAAACTTCCCTTATCAAGCTTAATTTCTTTCATGTGTATAAGATACCAAACGGAAAGAACAGCAGTAACTATCTGTCCCATATCAGTGGCAATCGCTGCACCCATCATACCCCACTTGGTTCCGTATATAAAAATCGGGTCAAAAATGATATTTACGACTGCACCGATAACCGTTGATGCCATCGCAAATTTAGGACTTCCATCGGAACGTATAACAGGATTCATCGCCTGACCAAACACATAAAAAGGAATTCCTAATGTTATCCAAAAGAAATATTCCTTGGATTCCTTAAAGGTTTCCTCATTCACCCTTCCGCCAAACATACTTATTATCCGGGTCTGAAATATAAGATAGATAAGCATGATAACTACACCGGTTATAACGCTTAATGTAACAGCACTTCCCACACTCTTTCTTGCATCCTCACGTCTATCCTGTCCCAGACAAATTGATGTAAATGCACATGCGCCGTCACCTATCATAACCGCAAATGCAAGTGCCACAACCGTAAGCGGAAATACTACGGTATTTGCAGCATTTCCATAAGAGCCGAGATATGAAGCATTCGCTATAAAAAGCTGGTCGACAATATTATAAAGCGCTGCCACAAGCAAAGATATAATACAAGGTATGGCATACATCCTCATAAGCTTACCCGGCTTTTCGGTTTCCAAAAATCGATTACTTTTTTCTTCCATGATACTTCCTCCTTAATCATCAAGCCCTAAAAAAGGGCATAAAAAAAGCACAACGGAGATATCTTCCAATGGAGTTATAAGTCTTCCAACCGGTGAAACATCTCAATCATGCTGTTCACGTCATATATATTTAATTTTCAAGCCTCGTGTATTCTACAATAAAAAAAACAAAAAAGTCAAGAAAAAAATCAAATGTTTCAGATTGCTTAATATCAGGTACTCGCATAGCACGTTGTCACTTAACGCTATGCTAAGCACCTGATATTAAGCAATCTGAAACGCATAGGTTCTACCTCTTCTGATATTGTTTTTTATATTGGCAGGTTTTGTCCTTGCAATTAATACATTTCAGGTTTTGGTTTGAGCCCTCCCAAAATCTCTCCGGATGCTTTGTATATGTAATTTCCCATTTTATAAGAACAACCACTGCAGTAAAGAACAGACTCCAGCAAAAGAAGTTTTTAATAAAAAGCATCGGAGTAAACATCATAAAATGTCCCCAGTCATAAATTCTGCAATTTACGCAGCACTTATTTTTCATAATATTGGACTGAAACGGACAATAAAAAAGTATGCATATATAATCGCTCAAAAAATAAAATGCAGAAAGCAAAAAAAGCTCTGATTCTTCAATAATATCATTCAGATAAAGAAAAGCCCAAAATGCATTAAATATTAACCATACCAGCATAACAGTCCATGCCTTTTTGTTCTGTTCCTGAACAAATCTTAAAAGCTCAAGCTCGTCATGTTTTTCTACCGGCTCATAGTTTTCTTCCTTCATCTTAAGCCATGCCATGGTTCTTGCCTGCGTCTTGGCAGGGAGCAGATGAAAGAGCATTATGCACATAAAAATTCCCCATACGATATGAAGCGGAGTAACTCCGAAGAATCCAAAGGGCTTACTTAAAAATTCCGTTATCCATTTTCTGTCTATGATATAAAGAATAAGGACACTTCCGAAGATAAGTATCCTGCACAGAAACTTCAAGGTATATTTAATTAGCTTGGGAGTGAATTCAATTTTGTTCATTAATGAATTTCCTTCTTTTACAATACATTATTTATATAACTTTTCATTTTTTCAATTACACAATGACAATAAAAAGCTCCTACATAAAGTAGGAGCCTACCGACGAATCGCCAAATTCATCATAACTGAATTACAAATACCGAACGGTTGCCAAACCAATCATAACTGTATAAAACTTTTCATTTATTCCCTTTATACATAAGCAATTGCTCTTTTAAATAATCAACTTTACCATTTAGTGAATCAATAATGTTATCTTTCTTTTTAAGCATATCACTTAGTCCAAAAATATTCAATATTTTTTTATCAACTTCCTTCATTTCATCCTTTAAGATGCATAGTTTGTTTGAAACAATTCTTTCTTTTCCTATAGTTTTTATTTGACCTAAATCAATTGCTCCACATAAAACTTTAGTATTATCATTATCTTCATTATATGGATATTTATTTATTATCTCAATTTGCAAATCAGGAATAGTTATGCTTCCAGAAGAAATAATGGCTACAATAAAAACCGGAGAATTAAAATTATATGAATTTGATTGTATAACAACAACCGGCCTAACTTTATTTTCCTCACTGCCAATATTTTCTCCCAAATCAACAAAATATACTTCCCCTCGCTTAACAGTCCATCTTCTTTGATTTTTCTTCTCAAATGAATAGTATAATTTTTGAGCACTCCATCTACTTATTTTTTGAGATTTAATCAAAATTTCTTTTTCATTTTGAGTCACTTTATCATCACTTCCAAATATCATTTATAAATTCCTGACAATGTCATTATATCACTTGACAATGTCAATGTCAATGTTATTTTATAATGATGCAACGTACTTATATATTTTTTCATTTTAACCTGACTGCTTTTTCTTCATCCTCTGCCAGTTTATAAATCCATACAAATCATTTACAAGAAACATAATAAAGCATAGTACCATCGGAAGATACGATATACTTTCAAAGGATGCAAGTATCCATAAGATAATCAAAACAACATCATTGCCGGCATAAAAAAGCGCATAATAAGAGCTTCGTAAAAGTGTTAAAGAAGCAGCCATAAAGCTCGTTGTTATGGATATTGTTGATACAATTAAATTCGGTGTGTCAAAACACTTTAGAATAAAATAAAATACAACTGTCACGGCAACGGCAAGCACTGAAAGAATTGTCCAAAGCTTAGGATTGGTATGTCTTACCTTTACTTCACCCTTTTGATAAGGATTTTTAATCCATGTAACAACTGCACCTGCAGCAATAGGTGCGGTCATTCCAAGATAGGTTATCATCTCGCCCCAGTATCTGAATTTGTAAGAAACTATCGCATAAAAAACAGCAAACACTACTGTCAAAAACTGTCCCAGTACATCTCCCTTTGCAACAAAGATAAGCGCCGTCACTCCTATAAGTGAAGCAGTAAGCGTAAGATATTCCTTGTTTTCAAAAGCAAAAAAAGAAACAAGTATTACAAGTACCGATACAAACCATATTAATTTTTCATACCATTTTAAACGTTTAACAGATTCAAAAATCATCTACAATTATATCCTCCAACATATAAGGAAAAGCTTTTCCCATATCATCCGGTGACAGCTCCACCTGATAACCAACCTTTCCTGCACTGAAAAATATCGTTTCAAAATCCATCGCAGTTTTATGTACAAATGTCTTGAACTGCTTTTTCATTCCAATAGGTGAGCAGCCTCCGTGTATATATCCGGTAAGCGGAAGAAGCTCCTTTTGCTTAATCATCTCTATAGATTTTTCTCCTGCTGCCTTCGCTGCCTTTTTCAGATCAAGCTCCTTTGCAACCGGAACCACAAATACATAATACTGCCCTGTCTTACCTCTCGTAACCAGAGTCTTAAAAACGCAGTCCGGATCTTCACCGAGTATCTTAGCTATCTCTTCACCGCTTGTAGAAGCGTCCTGTGTATAGGTGTGACTTTCATACGAAATCTTCTTTTGCTCAAGTACGCGCATCACATTTGTTTTTTCTGATTTATTCATAAATTTGATACCTCACTGATTTTATTTTATTCTACCCTCTCTTAAATACCACCGTAACCATCATATCACCATTATCAACTCTTGCATATATATCACCGTCCATCATATGCATAAGCTTTTTGCAAATATAAAGTCCGAGTCCGCTTCCTTCCCTTCCATCACTGTTCGAACCTCGCCAAAAGCTGTCAAATACATGCACAAGCTCTGATTCGGGAAGCCCGCATCCGGAGTTTTTAACTGTTACAAGGCGGCAGTCCTCTTCATCACCAAAGCTTACGGAGATACTTTTTCCATTTCCATACTTTATCGCATTTTCAAATATATTTTGAAGCACCTCAACACTTCTGTCAAAGTCGCCCGATATAATACAATCATTATATTTTTCTATCACCAAATCCGACTTGTTTAACGAAAGTCTGTCCTTATAATAATCCTTTATTTCATCCATCAGTTTTGAGAAATAAAAGTCTCCTTTTTTAACTTCAAGATTAAGGAAATCATCGCTTGCGGATTCCGTAAGATCGGTAACATATTTTTCTATTTCATCAACCTTTTCACTTATTCCGTAAGCAGCTTCTTTTTTCTTATCTTCATCGCTGTAAATTCCCTTTGAAAGCGCCGATGAATAAAGCTTGATAGCCGAAAGGGGAGTTTTAACGTCATGCGAAATGGATAAAAGCAAGGTCTGTTTTTCCTTTTGAAGAGAAAGCTCCTTTCTTTTATCATCCTCCAGCTTTTCACGAAGCATATCAAGTCCCCATGTAAATCTTCCGAAAAATTTGCTTTTGTTTTCCTTTATCGGAACTGTCAAATTTCCTCTTGCAAGCTCTGCCGGTATCTCTGACAACACATAAAAAGGTTTTATAATTTGCTTTCTTATATACAGCAAAATTACAAGCATTACAATTGACACGATAATCATAATAATATTTATTTTTATTCTGCCATTTAAATCAGCCTCATCATTTATAATATAATCAAATCGGTAGAGCTTCCCGTTTATATTTTTTATAACATAGTCATAGTTGCTGTTATAAAAAGTTGAATTATTATCTACCGAAACTACCGCCACCACATATGAGCACTGTGAGATATCCGGTTCATTTCCTCTTTCAATCTCGTCCGCAAGTCTGTTTATCTCAACTCTGTATTCTCTATGAGCACTGTTCTTTTGGGCACCTGAAAAAATCACATTGACAGCTGTAAGCATCAATATGATTATAAAAGCAAATATTAAAATTATCCTGTCATATTTTTTCATACCATATAAGCTCCGACTTAATCAAACTTATATCCTGTACCCCATACCGTAAGGATATGCTTTGGATTTTTTGGATCATCCTCAATTTTTTCTCTGAGCCACTTTATATGAACGGTGAGTGTCTGAAGCTCAGACTCACTGTCTCTTCCCCAGATATAATTAAAAATGTAATCCTTGGAAAGTGTCTTTCCCCTGTTTTCAATCAACAGCAGCAAAAGATCAAATTCCTTTGCTCTTACTTCGATACTCTTACCCTTTTTTGTAACGGTCTTTTCTATCTTATTAAGTACAAGCTCTCCGCAGGTTAGCTCATCCATAGAATATCTTCTTTTAAATATACCCTGTATCTTGGCAAGAAGTATATCTATATCATACGGTTTTTCCATATAATCGTCTGCACCCAGTATAAGACCGTTAAGCTTATCATCCTTATCCACCTTGGCACTGAGTATAATAATCGGTGTGTCACTGGTCTTTCTGATTTTCTCGCAAACCGCAAATCCATCGATTCCCGGAAGCATTATATCAAGCAAGACAAGCCTTGCTCCGTATCTTTCAAATACGGACAAGGCTTTTTCTCCATTATCAACTGTCGTTACTATATAATTTTCCGCTCGAAGTAAATCCGCAAGCAGTCCCGATATCTCCTTATTGTCTTCCACTATCAGTATGTCATTCATATACTTTTCCTTCTGACTTAACCAACTCATGCTTTATTCATAAATCGCATGCTGATGATTAATCCTACCAGCCCATCTCCATCAGCCAGTTATTAAGCGAACGCTCTCTGTCGCGCAAATCCTGCTTAGCTTCTAACTTGCCAAGTGAAAACTCTCCCTTGATATTTCCATCGACTATGAACAAAACTCTTGAACACTTGGCTGCGACTCTCGCGTCATGCGTAACAAGCATGATGGTTGTACCTTCATCATTTAACTTGTTTAACTCCTCCATAACCTCATCAGAGGATGTACGGTTAAGTGCGCCTGTTGGCTCATCTGCAAATATCATCTTAGGATTATTGATCATGCTTCTACATATACATGCTCTCTGAAGCTGTCCGCCCGATACCTCATTTATATCATTGTCGGCAGTATCGATTATATTAAGCTTTCTCATAAGCTCCTGACCTCTCTCAAGCTTTTCCTTCTTGCTTAAAGTATTGGTTTTTGATTCAACTGCCGGTAAGATAATATTATCAAGTACGGTTAGATTTTTCAACATATACATCTGCTGAAATATAAATCCCATCTTATCAAGTCTGAATTCAGCCAGCTCATTTTCCTTCATATCCGCTATATTTTTACCTTCAAATGAAACCTCTCCCGCTGTTGCAACGTCCATACCCGATACGGTATAAAGAAGTGTTGATTTACCCGAACCGGAAGGTCCCATAACTGCAACCATTTCTCCTTCATTTACTTCAAAATTAACATTCTTAAGTACGTTATTCTGTCTCTTATTTACAACATAGGTCTTACATAAATCCTTTACCTCTAAAATCTTTTCCATAATCTGTTCTCCTTTTTATTATTCATATTCAAACTGTTTAACAACTCATAATACGTAATTTTTTTATCTTATAATCAAAACATTTTTTTAATTATCTTTTTACACTATTCAATATCCGCCGTATGATATGCCTTTATAGTGTTGGTATAAAGTGCAGTCAAAAATGCGCTTATTGTCGTTGCCGCAAGTATTATAAGCGGGCAGATTATGAAAACCTCCAAAGGCTTAATCTCGTATTCGAGACTGTATGCCACACCCATAATTCCAAATATCGGGTCGATACAAAGCTTGGTTAACGGTACCGCAAGTAAAGCTGCTATTATAATCGCAAGAACCATAACTATTACAAATCTTAAGGTATGCTGAATTATTATCCTTTTATTTTTTATTCCGACAGCCTTCATAAGTGCTATCTCGCTCTTTTCCCTGCTTATGAAGGAACGCTCCATAAGTATCGTTATAAGTGCTGCTATAATAACCGTAAGGACAAGTGCAAGATACTCAACCGCACGCATTGTACCCGACACACCTGTGGAATTGTTGGTATAATCCGATGCATTACGTACATCCTTTGTATCAAATATTACCTTCAAACGCTCAATTCTTTCATCGATTGTTTCATCATCAGGATTATCGTCAAAGTCTATCTGATACGTAAACGCTGAAGAAATCTCCGACCTGTCGGTCTTTGCCTCCTCATTAAGCCTTCCTATCTGACCTAGCTGATTAAAGCTTGTAAAAAGTCCTGTAACCATATAATCATGCTCTACACCGTTTATCTTTATGCTTACCGTATCTCCTATCTTACAGCCGATAGTCTTGGCTGACTGAGGTGTAAGTGCTATCTCATATTCATTTTGAGGAGCACTTCCTTCGTTATAAACGTAGTCGCTCGCTTTTGTTAATTTATTTTGCTGAAATGTAATCTTTTGAGTCTTACCGTTAAATGTTACCGGATATTTATACTGAAGCTCTATAATAACCTTTCCCGGCATATCATTTTCAGCAAGTATATCTTCTATCTCATTTAATGTCTCATATAGCTTTTCATCACCGGTACCGCCGTCCATGAGAGCCATACTTCTCTTTGAGTCATCCATATAAACATCACTTTTTACTGTTCCGAAAAGATATATAAGCTTTTCGCTGCAAAGAGTGTTTGCGGTATTGGCAAGAATCATTACAAGAAGCAGACAAATCGTAAATACTATTGTCATGATACCAAACTGCTTTTTGCTGCTTAAGACATCATTTGCAGCTAAAAATCCTGTAGGTGAAAGCTTGCTCTTTCCAAGTGACAAAAAGCCCTTCTTACCGTATCTTTCACCGGTCTGACCGCTCCTTACTGCGTCAATAGGTGACATCTTTTTAATCCTCTTGGTACTTGAGTAAGCAAACCATACTATAAGAAATACAACCAGCACTGCGGATAAAAGTCCGACGATTATACTGTTTTCATTTCCAAGCACCATATTTTCCGATACACTCTTAAGAAGAATGTTTCCAAAAGGAATCGAACCGAAAAATCCAATAACCGCACCTAAAACCGCTATTGCAAAATACTTTGTTATATAAAGTCTTCTGATGGCAGAATTCTTAATTCCTACAGCCTTCATAACACCAATCTCACGAAACTCCTCGGTTATGGTAAATCCGATTGTAAATCTAAGCACTGTAAAGGATACAAGTATAAGTCCGAGACTTATAACAAGCAGCACACCTGCCACAATCATATTCATTACATAAGTCATTTTTATTACACTTATATCAGCATCAAACAATATTCCGTCTTTAGTGGAAAGCATTTCTTTTAATGCATTTGCATCATCGGTATTTATATGATAAATCTTTCCGAAGGATTTACTTAATACTTCGTCGTTTGATTTGAATTTTTCATAATCCTTATCATTTATGATATATCTCGGATTGCCCATAAAGTCCGAGCCAAGCAAGGCATCCTTAGCAATACCTGCTATTTTAAACTTTACACTTACTCCGTAAAGCTTA
>CALGGL010000197.1 GCA_937915975.1 uncultured Lachnospiraceae bacterium
TAGTTACGGTTCTTTTTGCCTTAATGACACTTATGACTATAATATATCTTAATTACAGTGGTAAGCTGGTTATGCTTTTTCTTACGATTGCGCTTCTTGTCTTGCTCATACCTTATGTTATGCATTACTATTTACTTGAGAACAGTGTGCAAAAAATGTATGTCCAATATGATGAAATGATGAATAAAAAGCATAAGGCTTTTCATATGTAAATGTTAAATCTATTATAGTGACTTGAATTTTATAGTGCGGTTGTGACAATTGTTAGTATATTTTTTTTGGTTATAATTGACAATATCAGATCAAATACAGTCTTGACAAAACGTGCAAATTAATGTAAGTTTATATAAAATAATCATTGATTTTTACATGAATATATCTTAAAATTTCACTACAAACACTCGGAGGTGAGATATGTACAGAAAAATCATGGATTATCTGAATCAATGGAAGACAAGTAAATATCGTAAGCCTTTGATATTGCAGGGTGCCAGACAAGTAGGTAAAACATATTCATTACTGGAGTTTGGAAGACTTAATTATGAGAATGTAGCATATTTTAACTTTGAGACGAGTCCAAATTTAAATAAAACATTTGATGAAAATATTAATCCTGAGTATTTGTTGCCTATACTTTCACATATTTCAGGACAAACTATAATCAAAGAAAAAACATTGATTATTTTTGATGAAGTTCAATTATGTGAAAGAGCATTGACTTCTTTGAAATACTTTTGCGAGGATGCACCAGAATATCATATTGCTGTTGCAGGTAGTTTGCTTGGAGTTGCTGTCAATAGAAAGAATTTTACTTTTCCTGTAGGAAAAGTCGACATTAAAAATCTTTATCCGATGGATATGGAAGAATTTATGATAGCATTAGGGGAAGATGATTTAGTTAAACTTATTAGAAAAAGCTTTGATACGGATACTCCTATGCCGGCGGCTTTGCATGAAAAGGCAATGAATTTGTATCGGGAATACCTTATTGTAGGTGGAATGCCGGAGTGTGTTTTGCAATATGAACAGACAAAAGATTTTATACTTATCAGACATACACAGGATACAATTTTAACGAGTTATTTAAATGATATGAGCAAGTATAATAATCAGAATGAAATAAAAAAGACAAGGCTTACTTATGAAAATATAACTGTCCAGCTATCTAAGAAAAATACAAGATTTCAATACAAGCTTATAAAAAAAGGCGGAAGAGCATCTGAATTTGAAAATGCTATAGAGTGGCTTTCACTGTCAGGTATTGTGTCTAAAGTATATAGAATTGAGCAGGTCAGAAAGCCAATGGAGAATTACATTGATATTGACGCATTTAAGATTTATGTTTCTGATATGGGCTTACTTTGTGCAAAAAAAGATTTATCTGCTAACGAAATTTTATATTTTACAGATGAACTTAACGACTTTAAGGGTGGAATGACAGAAAACTATGTGGATGTACAATTGACAATAAACGGTTATAAAACATATTATTGGAATTCCGAGAGAGGAGCAGAAGTAGATTTTATTATAAAAAGAGATGATGATATAATTCCGATTGAAGTAAAATCAGCTGATAATGTCAAGGCAAAAAGTTTAAAGGTATATATGGAAACATATAAACCTGCATATGCAATAAAACTTTCTGCAAAGAATTTTGGTTTTGAAGATAATAAGAAAACAGTTCCGTTGTATGCTGCTTTTTGCATATGATTCCTTGATATAATTGTAAAAATATTACCCTTTTTTATTTTATAAATATTATAAAAGATAAGGCTCATACTATTTATGTTATTATAAATAATTTGAGGAGTGTATGATATGAGAAATATAAAGAAAAATTTATTAACAACCTTATCTTTAGTAATGCTTTCCGTATCACTTACTGCTTGTGGTGCCGGAAACGATGAAACAACAAGAGACGAGGCAACAACTGAAAGTACCAGAGACAATGATAACATTATGGACGATGCAGGTGATGCTGCAGACGACGTTATAGATGGCGTCGGCAACGGTGCAAAGGATGTTATCGATGGTGTTCAGGATGGTGTTGATGAAATCACCGGAAACGATGATGAGCCGGATAATAATAGCCGTAATCAAAAAAGATAAATACTAATATATACCCTCTTTATCAATTAAATCGGTAAAGAGGGTATATTGCTATAAATGCAAATTTTTTATATGCTCAAATTTGGGGAAATGTTTCAATGTGAAATATCCCGTTGTTATTCGCAATTGTTAATACTATCATTTGCATTTGGATTTTTGACATCGCCCGGATTGCAAAGCTCGAGCGGCTTGATATTTCTGTCAAGTAAGCTTCCCTCTACAAATTCCATACGTACAGAATCATCTTCCGTAACAAGACTTCCTCTTGATGCATTTGCTTTGCCGTCGTGTTGTATTCTGTATGCGTTGAAATAAACACAGTTGCATAACAGTGTAAGACCAATAGTTATATCCGAATCAGTTGCCTCGAAATCCAAAACCTTAGGAAGTGCCATAAGATTAAGGCCCTGACAGACCGTATTGTTGGTGTCGGTAAAACCAATTACATTTAATAATGGTTCGGTCAAATCGCCATCAACATAGCTTATTCCGTATGGTGCAAATATGTCTAAGGTGGTTGAAGTCGGATTGGTTTCACTGTCATATCCCGGAGCATCTGTATCAGATGGCAGATATGTTATATCCGGAAGTGATAAGGTTGCAAGAAGTCTTCTGTTGTAATCATAGAGCTTGATTGCAAAGTCTACGGAAAGATTAGTGAGTGTCACTTCATAGCAGTTAGGTCTTGTCACTATAGGTGTAACTGTGGTTTCGTCTTCTCCTTCGGCAGCATCAAGGGTTATGTCGATAACCTCCGCTGTTGCATAATATGCAGTCGGATAATCTGCTAAAAATCCTTCGGGAAGTGGTATGGTCTGGCATACATTTACGCCGACTTCATCATATATAACAGGTGATAAACAATTTAAAACCTTAGGATCACCGCATTGTGGATTCAAGCATACATCTGTAGCGCCACAGCCACAATCACCATTGCCTGTTGTATTGTTGTTAAATAATCTTTGGTTGTTAGAATTACAATTTTTAGCCATGGGACTATTCCTTTCTTATATGCTTAGTTTAATATATTCACATTATTTACATTAGTTAAAGAAAAATGAAATATTATGAAAAAACATGAATATAGATAGAATAAATATATTTTTTCAGGAGATTTTATGGAATTTATAAATTCTTTATCGGATGGAAGAAAGGCAGTAGTTTATGATGAGGGCAACAATATAACAATTATTTTCATTACAAATGTAAGAAATATGCAAAGTGCCGTTGTCACAAGAGATTATCTTTCGGCACTTGACTGCTTGTACTTTAGAAATAATTTATATGTTGTTTATATAAGCAATACAAATGAGGTGAAATGGAAACAGGTCGGAAGAGAGGAGAGTCTGTCCTTGATAACGGGCACAAATGAGGTTTGGGATGTGTCCAATCTTAAAATGTTTGTGATAAATGAAAAAATATATGTAAGTTATCAGATTTATAATGACGGAAAGAATGCTTATGAGACAAGATACATTAATCCAAACGGAGACAGAAAGACAAGACTTATGCTTTCTAAAAATGAAAGAATTTTAAAATATGATATTACTGAAATAAATGAGGAAATTTATCTTAAGATAAAAGTAAGTGAAGAGGTTCCTTATGAGTATTTCAGGCTTTCGATTGACGGACAAGAAGATATAGGTCTTTCAAGAGAATATCTTATCGATGAGGAAGAGGAAAACAGAAGACAGGAAAAATATGAAAATAAGCTAAAAAGCCTTGAAGTGGAAAAGGCAGAAATAAAAAAAGAACTCGAAAAACAGTATGAGGACGAAAAGGAAAAGAATGACGAGAAGCTTAAGGTAAAGCTTGAAAGCCTTAAAGAAGAGCTTAGCAGGCAACATACAGCCGAGATTAAGGCTTTGGAGGAAAACTATACCAGACAGTATAACGAGCTTAGTGATATGACCAGACAGGTTCAGGAGGAAGGAAAAAAATACAGGGAGCTGTATGTACAGACCTTAAATGTCATTAATCAAAAGCGGGCTAAGGAGGAGACGGAAAAGGCGGCAAAAAAGGAAAAAACAGTTAATGAAGAAAAGACAGTTAAGCAGGAAAAGGTGGTTAAGCAGGAGAAGACAGTTGAAAAAGAGACTGCTAAAACAGATAACAGTGATGTAAGTAAAGAAGCAAATAAAAATGAAGATGATACAGAACCTAAAGATAAGCCTGTCAGAAAAAACACAAGAAAGAAAAAAGTAAGTACACCGGAAAAAACGGAGTCGTAAAAGGAGCCTCCATAAGTGAAAAACAACGCATTTATGGGGCTTAGGGCTTGACTATGTAACAATTTTGTAATAAAATAAAAATTGCAGCCTTTTTTAGGAATGTTTCAATTCCTAAGAAAACTGCAATTTGTACTTAAGAGATATTATACCACAATATTTAGATTTGTAAAGGAAAATATGAGCGAATTGGAAAAAAATTTTTCGGAGAAAAATACAACTAAATATAACAGAAAAAATGTTGATAAAATCAAGAGATTAATCCTTGCGGCATTTGTAATTATGTTTGCAGTACCGTTACTCTTATGTATTTATCTGATGATAAAGCTTAGCAGTATTGAAAGAAAGCTTGATGAGTTAAGCCTTAAGTCTGCGGTGGAGGCCTCTATGGATACAGCTTCTCTTGAGATGACAGTGGATAAGTCGGATGATGATATGACAGCGTTTGACAGTCTTGATACACAGCAAAATGTAAATGAAACTCTTGCATCTGTTTATTATGAAAATGCGAGTGCGGGAGATGCTGATGAAGAAGAGGCTTCGTATGAAAAATCCGAAGAAAAAAAGAATGTTGAAGATGATTACACTGATGAATCCGCACCTAAGTTAAACGGAAAAAAGGTTTATCTTACCTTTGATGACGGTCCGAGCATTTATACCGATGAGATTCTCGATATTCTTGAGGAAAATGATATAAAGGCAACCTTCTTTGTGGTTCATTATGACAATGAGGATTTGTGGCCTGCATATCAAAGAATTGTGGATGACGGACATACACTTGCAATGCACTCATATACCCACATATATAAAGAAATATATGCTGATGAGGATTCGTTTAAAAAGGACGTGGATGACATACATGATTTCCTTTACGACCTTACCGGCTATGATTGTAAATATTACAGGTTCCCGGGAGGCAGCTCCAATCACGTATCTGATGTAGATATACAGCTTTGCATGAAATATCTTGATGAGAAGGGAATTGTATATTATGACTGGAATGCCCTAAGCGGAGATGCTGAGGGAGGTTATCATTCGGCGGGTGAACTTGAATCAAGGATTCTCGGATATGTCAGAAGCAATGAGGGTGATTCAGTGGTCCTTATGCATGATTTGTCCGACAGACATTCAACTGTTGAAGGACTTCAGGATTTGATTGTTACTCTTAAGGAGGAGGGCTATGAGTTTTGTGCCATAGATGAGAACGCTCCGTTGGTACAACACGTTACATACGATCCGGATTTGATTGAGGAAGATTAAAATATTTGCTGAAAAATGAATGAATAGGTGATATAATCAAAATATGTAATTTGCAGATAACCGGCAGGAGAATATGATGGATTATAAAACCGCTTTAAAATATATAGAAGATAAAAATAAGCTCGGCATTGTGCCGGGCTTAGATAGTATAAAGGAGCTTTTAAAAAGACTTGGTAATCCCGAAAATGATTGCAAGGCATTGCATATAGCGGGAACCAACGGAAAAGGCTCCGTTTTTGCTTTTGTGGAAAGTGCTCTTATTGCTTCGGGTTATAAGGTGGGAAGATATATTTCTCCGACCATATTTACATATCTTGAAAGGTTTCAGATTAATAAGGAATATATGGGCGAAGATACATTTTGCAGGCTGCTTGAAAGGGTTGCAAAAGAGATATCCGCTATGGAAGAGGATGGCTTTGGCAGTCCCACTGCATTTGAGATAGAGACTGCAGTTGCTTTTTTGTATTTTTCCGATGAAAAATGTGATTATATGCTTCTTGAATGCGGTATGGGCGGAACGCTTGACGCCACCAATGTGATTGCCTCACCGGTTGTTTCCGCCATAGCAAGGATAAGTATGGATCATATGCAGTATCTTGGAGAGACAATTGAGGAGATTGCAAAAAATAAAGCCGGAATAATAAAGGATAATTCTGTTTGTGTAACAACTGTTCAAAAAGATGAGGTTAGCAATATATTGAAAGAGGCTTGTGAAAAACGTTCTTCAAGATTTGTTACGGTTGATTCTGATGCACTTGAGATATTGTCGGAGGATTTTGAGAAATCCGTTTTCGCATATAAAAATAAAATATATGAAATCAAGCTTTTGGGTGAACATCAGATATTAAATGCAGCTATGGCGATAGAGGTGCTTAAGGCAGTCGGAACAGACGATGAATACATAAAAAGAGGACTTAAAGAAACCGAGTGGAAGGGAAGGCTTACAAAGGTGTCCGACGAACCGCCCGTGTATGTTGACGGAGCCCATAATGAAGAAGCCTGGCTAGTATTAAAACATAATATAAATAAGTATTTTACAAATAAACGAATTATTTATATAATAGGAGTATTGAAAGATAAAGAATATAAAAAAATGGTTGATATTTTGTGTAATAATATGGAGTATGCTATTACTATCACACCTGATACTCCAAGAGGACTAGATAAGGAAATACTTGCCGGGCTGATTAGGGAAAAAGGTATTAAAACCGATACCGCAGATGATTCAGGGATGGCAATGAAAAAGGCTGTGGCTTATATAAGTGACAATCCAAACGCAGATGACGATGATGGTTTTGTAATTATGGTTTGCGGTTCGTTATCCTTTATTGCTGATTATATGACAACGTAGTCTTTGAATTTTATATAATTGTATTCCTTGTGTTCAATTTCAGGATATTTTGTTGAATCAATGTAGTCATCCCGGGATATAACAACAGCTTTTGTATAATCAAGTCCAGAATTAGACTGTGGATTACTTTCATAACAATCTTTAGTCTTATGAAGATTTGTTCTTATCGGAATAGCAAATTTATTATTTTCTACCTCAATTAGAATGATGATGTAAGGTCTTGTTTCACCTTTGCTCAATATTTCCGTACAGTCTTTATATTTTTGATAAAAAAGTGATGATAAATACCTTAATTCCATTCTCTTCCGCCTATAAAAAAAGCCCTGTAGTTTTCTACAGAGCTTCCTCAATCGAGCTTTATTTTGTTAGCCGGGTCAGGCTCTCCGACCCCAATCATCTATCGGATCTTATTTATTTAGCCAGGACAAGCCCTATGTCCTCAATCTAAGCATACTATATGACATTTCTTGCTATAAGTCAATATTTTTTTACATAAGCAGGTAGCCTTGGCTTCAACTAAATGCGATGGAAGGAATAATCAAGGCAAAAACTGACAATACAATGCCCAAAATGTTGAAGCCTTTGTTTCCTTTTTTGTTTGCCAAACCGTAAATGCAAAGCACCAACCCTGCAAGAGTTAGCTCTATTCCTGTTAATGCAAGAAAAAACATGAGAGACGAATTTGAAATGACAGTTTGAATGTTCATTTTTTCAGAAGCATCAATCTCTTTCAAAATGATTCCTGGAAGAAAAGCGGATGCGATTGCGTTTATGCTCAACAAGTCTCCGACAAGAGCGAAAAGAAAACCTTTCATAAAATTCCTCACAAAGAAAAAAGTACGATATTGAACCCGTCAGCAAAAAAGCCACAAGTATTGATTAACCTGCGGCTTAAAGCTCGATATACTCTAAAAATTAATTGCCGTAAATAGCCTGCTTTTTGCCATCGCTATCAACAACACAGAGTTTGAACGAACCTGTTTCTCCATCATTTTCAGGTTTTACATTTATACAAACAAAAGTGCTGCTTGAAGTAATTGCAATAGGGCTTGTATATCCAGCATCTGTATAAGTTGCATTAGTAAAATCTACAGAAGTGTTAGCTGCAGGCTCGTATGCAACTTGTACATCAAGAGTACACTCACTGTCATTATTTTTGTCGCACACATAAAGATAATATGGCGGGCTTGAAGTTGATGTAATGTAATACGTCTTTGAGCCATTTGTAAGGCTACACGCTTTCCAATACAGATTTGGAACTGTAGAGCCAGCAGCGGAAGCACTTGCTGTGAAGTTTGCAGGTTCTTCGCCGTATTTGCTCAAAGAAACAGGGCTATCATTGCTCTTTACAGAAAGAGTGAAAGAGCCCGTGTTGCTGGCAGAACGAGATGTTGGAGCAACTTTGATGTATACATAGCCCGATGTAGTTGGTGTGATAGTATTTACAGTTGTCGACAAGAAATTGAAATAGCTATTAAACGGAGCATCATTTCCTGCAGAAACTGTCATATTTGCGCTTTCAGAGTTAGTGCATTCAACATCGTATGATGAAGAAGCGACTGCATTAAAGCGATACACGATATATCCATTTGATTCTGAAATAGTGCCAGTTACAGAATCCGAATATGTGTAGAGACCTGTAACATCTGTCAAAGTTACGCTGCTGTCTTTGCTTGAAACTTTGATAGTGAAATCTCCGATGTGACTTGATGAATACGGTTTTACAGTTATATACACATCTTCTGAAGAAGTTGGCTTTATTGTCTCTCCGCTTGTTGTCTTTCCATAGAAATATGAAGAGCGAGATGTGTTCGTTCCAGCGTCAACTTCAATTTTTGCACCAGTTCCGTTAGTCCAAGTTATTGTATAGCTACTGTTGGCAACTGCACTGAATTTGTAAACTTTGCTAGAAGACCATGTCTCAAGAGTCGCACTCTTTGAATCGGAATATGTGATTTCGTTGTTAACGCCAGATGTACCTGAGCCATTAGTTCCACTATTTTCGTTTGGCGAACCATTATTGCTGCTCTCTTCTTCGCCACCGCTGCAACCTGTAACTGCGCACGCCATAACCAATGCAGCAAGAATCGCCGCAATTTTAGAAAGTTTTTTCATAAATCCTCCAAGTTTTTTTTCATGAGTTTTAAAAGTATTATACTATTAACTAAATATTTAGTTAATAGTATCTGTAAAATTTTAGTCATTACTATTAAAAAGAGTTATGTCTGTTGATTATGTATCGATAGGAAAAAGAATCCAAGCAAAGCGAAAATCTCAGCATAAAACTCAGGAAGCACTGGCAGAAGCAATTGAAGTTACAGTCGGTTACATCAGTCAGATTGAAAGAGGAATTACAAAAGTCAATCTCGAAACAATGTCAAATATTGCAGAAATTTTGGAATGTGATATTACAGAATTTTTAACTGGCTCAACGAAAAATACGACTAATTATCTTTCTGATGATATAAATAAGATTTTTGGAAAATTGAATTCAACGAACAAAAAAACTTTGGTTGAGATTTCAGAAGTATTGCTAAAGAACCAATAAAGCAGGTTGATAATTATTCATCTTACTTTCTTCGCCGACATCATACATACTCGATTTTTACCTCTTTTATCGGTGACATGAGAAAGTTGTGTATTTATCAAAACTGCTTAAGATTGCGGTATGATTCATAAG
>CALGGL010000198.1 GCA_937915975.1 uncultured Lachnospiraceae bacterium
TCGCTCATTATATTATCAAGCTTTTCAATAAATAAATTCATATCAAGAGGTCTTTCCATAACCTCACAGAAAAGATGCGGTGGTATATATTCGGATATATTATCTATCTCTTCCTTGCTGCCTATAAGGAGCATAAGCTTACCCTTTTCAACACACATATCCTTAAGGTAAACGAGCAAATTCTGCTTTTCCGTTATAGCATCATCGGAGAAGATAATCATTACATCCACATCATCCTCATTTGCGATTACGCTCTTTAAGTCATAATCTGCTTCGATGACTCTATAACCTCCTTTTTCAAGGTTTGTAATAAGGGCATTAACCATAAAGGTTACCTTATCTCTGATTAATAAAACATTGTATCTTGCCATAATATATCCTTTCTTTTTCGATATCTCATCTATAAGCAGATACCGATCTAATCCTTCAATTCCACGCACCTTATCTTAATAACATTAAAACTATTTCTTCTTAAGCATCTTATCTATAGCTTCAACGAATTTATCCCAATCAAGCTTTCTTATATGGGTTTCGATAATACGTTTTTTCTCCTTTATTTTATCCGAAAGCCTGTAACCGTTCATTGATTTAAGCACTCCCATGGTATTGTCATAATCCATGGACTTTGCAAACTCCTTCATGGTACTTAATGCATCCTCCCACATCTCCTCGGAAAGCTCCGGCTTTGATGCATCAGCTTTATCCTCTTGTCCGGCATTTAAACCTTCATCTGCCTCATTAACAGAATATCCGTAGCTTTTATATAAGTCAAGCAATTCGTCCGTTTTTTCATTAATCAGTCTCCTGTTTCCGGCATCTCCCGCTTCTTCGAGACTTCTCGCAAGTTCAGACAGCCTGCTTGCACCTATAAGTCTTGCCGAGCTTTTTATCGCATGAACCTCTACAGTATATCTTTTTATATCATCATCTTCAAGAGCATTTCTTATAACTGATACTTTTTCCTTAATGCCCTCTCTGAATGCTGCCAGAACCTCGTCATAGGTTTCCTTGGACCCACAAAGTTCTATTCCCTCTTTCACATCAAGGTCGCCATATTTTTTATCATAGGCATCACTTGTTTCACCGGACATTACATCTTTAGCCTCTTTTGTGCCATCACCACTAACATCAAAAGAATTACTATCTTTGCCTGCAGCGGCTTCCTCCGAAGCATCATTCTCGTCATCTCCCACCTCAACCTCATGCGGTCTTATCTTATCATCAGGAAGATAAGTCATTATAAGCTTTTCAAGCTTTTCTCCGTCCACCGGCTTGGTTATATAATCGTCAAAGCCTTCATTAAGGAACCTCTCTCTTGCACCGGATATAGCATTGGCGGTAAGTGCGATTATCGGAGTTTCCTTATTCATATTTTCATCCATTTCCTTAAGCTTGTTAAGAACCTCTATACCGTCCATCTCCGGCATTCTGTAATCAAGAAGAATTATATCATATTTTCTTTCGGTTGCCTTTTTGATACATTCCATTCCGCTTCCGGCTTCATCAATTTGAACCTTGGTTCTCTTTAAAAGCTTCCTGACTACCATAAGATTCATGGATGTATCATCAACTATAAGAAGCTTTGCATCCGGTGCAGTATACCAGATTTCATTTTTTGCCTTTTCCATCTTGGCAACCGCACGTCTTGAATTAAAGCGTCCTATCTTTTCATCGTTTAATACCCTTTGAGGTATGCTAACGGAAAATGTACTGCCCTCACCATATGTACTCTCAACATTTATCTCACCGTTCATAAGCTTAATAAGCTGACTGGCAATCGGAAGACCGAGGCCGCTTCCCTCAACAGTCTTATTTTTATCAAGGTCAAGTCTCTTAAATTTGTCAAAGAGCTTGCCCAAGTCCTCTTCCTTTATGCCTATTCCGGTATCACTTACACTTACCTTAAGGTTTATGTTATCTTTATCCGTCTTCTCATATCCAACCTTTAAGGTTACGCTGCCCTTGTCAGTATATTTAACCGCATTATTAAGCAGATTAATGATAATCTGTCTTATACGTACCTCATCACCGTAAAGCTTCTCCGGTGTGGTTGGCTCAACCTCCGTCACAAGCTTAAGCCCCTTCTTTTCTGCCCTTAACCATACCATATTTACGACATCCGATAAAAGCGAAGAAAGCTCATAATTGCTTTCGACAATCTCAACATTGCCCTTTTCAATCTTTGAAAAATCAAGTATATCATTGATAATAGAAAGCAGAGTTCTTCCTGCTCCCTCTATGGTTTTTGCATATTCAATTATTCTGTCATCATCGCTTTCGCGAAGTATCATCTCATCCATTCCAAGAACTGCATTTATCGGAGTTCTTATCTCGTGGGACATATTGGCAAGGAAGTTACTCATGGCCTCACTTGCAGCAAGAGCCTTTTGCTCCTCAAATCTTGCTATCTGTGTTGCCTTAAGTATGCCGATAAACTCATTTTGTGATATAGGATTGGAGAAATAATATCCTTGGAGATAGTCTACTCCAAACTCATGTGCAAGGTCTATCTGAGGCTTGGTCTCAACACCGGTGATAAGTATCTGCTTACCCATCTTCTTAATCATGGCAACAGAACTGTCCATAATGATTCTACCTGTCTCGGACTGCTCAGCCTCCCAGAGAATCGTTCTGTCAATCTTGATAATATCAACATCAAGCGAAAGTATGGAGTGAACATTGGAGTAACCGACACCATAATCATCAACCGTAAACTTAAAGCCCTTTTCCCTAAGCTTTTCAACAAACTCTTTCAATGCATTAAAATCAATAGTCGCTGCCGACTCTGTTATCTCAAATGCAATCCTTGATGGTGATATGTCATATTTGGAAACAAGTTCAATAATCCTATCCGCATAATGAGATTGAATACACTGAATTACCGAAAGATTGACATTTAAGGTTTCAATCCCCATCTCTGTAGGGATACCGCTGTTAAGGAATTTACAAACCTCATCCAAAACAAAGTCCCCTAATTCAAATATCATACCGCTTCTTTCGGCAATAGGTAAAAATTCATCCGGATAGATATCTCCGATTTCAGCATCATGAAGACGAAGCAGTGCCTCACCGGAGCATATGGAAAGGTCTGATAAATTGTAAATCGGCTGATAATAGACCTCAAAACTCTTGCTTGAAAGTCCGTTAATTATGGCATCCTCAACCTGACTTCTTCTTAAGACATAATTAAGACTGCTGCCGTAATAAACACCATCAACATGTGCTTTATCCATAGGTATCGGACCGTTTACCAACATCATGATATCCTTATATGATTTTAAATCCGTAGGAATCTCCGCACAAAATACTGAGGCATTAAAAGTAGTATCCCTGTCCTGAAAACGCCAGCAGATCGGAAGAGCACA
>CALGGL010000199.1 GCA_937915975.1 uncultured Lachnospiraceae bacterium
GATAGGACAGTTCCACGGCGGGACGGAATCCAAGCTGCCGTGCATCGACCATTTCCAGAATCTCCCGCAGCAGATATGTCAGCCGCACATAACGCTTGATTTGTGTCGCAGATTCGTTTGTTTCGGCGGCAAGCTGCTCGTTCGACCGCTGCCCGGATAAATTGGGTCCCATTGGGTCCGAATTATTTTGAGCGGTCCGACCGGCTTTCCGTTTCAGCGCATCAAGCCGCATTTTATAAGCAAATGCCTTTTCGCCTTCATCCTTAAACATATCATTTATGCTTTTTCCTGCATTTTTTTCTATTTCCGAATCGGAATCAACGAAATCGTATCCTTGTAATTTTTGTGCAAGAGCTTTTCCGATTGTAGTCTTTCCGCTTCCCATAAATCCGATTAAAATTATTTTGCTTACCAAAATTCATACCTCATAAATGTTTAACTTTATTTCTCTACATTGTGCTTAAGAAGCTTTAATCCAAATCAAGCAGTTTCAAGCCGATATATGATTAAATGTCCATATACCGGCTTGGTACTTTAAGCAACATTGATTATTTAACAAAATCAAAAAAGCTTATACTAATATAATAACTTTAATATTCTTAATTTGATTAAAGAATTCTTGTTTTTACTGTTCAAACAAAAACTCCTCGTATGTCGGAAGAGGCCAGTCCTTTTCACCCACAAGCTTCTCCAATTCATCAGCAGGCTCTCTTACCACATCCATATATGCTGCAACAACATCTCTGTAATATGTAGCCCATTCCTTAGGTGTGCTGTTATGATTTACCGCATCATCCACGCGTCTCTTTAACTCAACTATGGCTACTCTGAACTTTGTAAGTCTTTCATCCAGCTCATTCACAAGCGCCACCTGAGCATTTGCAGATACGCCGATGCTCTTTAAATCCTTTATACCCGCAGCGGTTTTAGCCTCATAATCCATAACAGCAGGAATAATCTGCTTGTTTGCCATCTCTATCATAGTGAGTGCTTCAAGATTAATAGTCTTTGCATAGCTGTCAAACATAACATTTTCTCTTAGTCTTAATTCACTCTCACTCATAATTCCAAATCTTCCAAAAGCCTTAATTGACTTTTCACTTGTAAGATATGGTATTGCATCAACAGTTGTAGGAATATTTGGAAGTCCTCTTCTTTCAGCCTCCTTAACCCACTCCTCTGAATATCCGTTGCCGTTAAAGATTATATCCTTATGCTCTCTTATCATATCGGCAACCATCTTCTTTGCTGCTGCCTCAAAATCCTCTGCCTTCTCAAGCTCATCCGCCATATCACAAAGAGTGTTGGCAACTATTGTATTCATGGTTGTCATAGGAAGACCTATGGACTGTGATGAACCAACCATTCTGAACTCAAAGCGGTTACCTGTAAATGCAAACGGTGAGGTTCTGTTTCTGTCTGTTGCATCCATCTTAAACGGAGGTATAGCAGAACATCTCGGTTCATAAACTCTACCCTTTATAGCCTTTGTTACTTCACCGTTTTCTATAATCTGATTAACTATATCATCCAACTGGTCACCAAGGTAAACAGATATAATTGCAGGAGGTGCTTCATCTCCTCCGAGTCTGTGGTCATTTCCAGGTGATGCTGCCGAAAGCCTTAATAACTCTGCATTATTATGTACGGCTGCAAGTACTGCTGCAAGGAAAAGATGGAACTGTAAATTCTTCTCAGGATTCTTGCCCGGTGAAACTAAGTTTTCTCCATCCGATGTAGATAAGGACCAGTTATTATGCTTACCTGAACCGTTTACTCCTCTGAACGGCTTCTCATGTAAAAGACAGGCAAAACCTGTTCTTGCAGCTACTCTCTTAAGTGTATCCATAACAAGCTGATTCTGGTCACAGGCTATGTTGGTGGTTTCAAATATCGGAGCAATCTCATGCTGTGCCGGAGCAGCCTCATTATGCTGTGTCTTTGCAGGTATACCGTAAGCCCAAAGGTCCTGGTTAAGCTCATTCATAAAATAAGAAACCTTATCCTTTACAACACTGAAATACTGATCCTCCATCTCCTGACCCTTAGGTCCCGGAGCACCGTAAAGTGTACGTCCCGTAAGCTTTAAATCAAGTCTTCTTTCATAAAGGGATTTATCTATTAAGAAATACTCCTGTTCAACTCCTACGGATGCGTTTATTCTGTCTATATCCTCTTTACCGAAAAGCTTTAATATTCTCTTAGCCTGGTTGCTTACCGCTTCCATGGAGCGAAGCAAAGGTGTCTTAAAGTCAAGAGATTCGCCTGTATATGATATGAATATCGTAGGTATACAAAGCACCTTACAGCCGTTAGGTATATCCTTTACAAATGCCGGTGATGTACAATCCCATACTGTATACCCTCTTGCCGAACATGTATTTCTTACTCCTCCTGTAGGGAAGGATGAACCGTCCGGTTCTGCCTTAATTAATTCTTTGCCGGTAAATTCAGTTATAAATGTACCGTCTCCCACAGGATCCATAAAAGAATCATGCTTTTCTGCGGTAAGATTGGTAAGAGGCTGGAACCAATGCGTATAATGAGTTGCTCCAAGCTCCTTCGCCCACTCTCTCATTGCTATGGCAACCGAATCTGCTATCTCCGTATCAAGAGGTGCACCATAATCCAAAGTCTTTTTTAACTGTTTGAAAACAGCCTTTGGCAAACGTTCTCTCATAATTGCTTCACTGAAAGCACGCTTTCCAAGCATTTCTACTGAAACATCCATATCATTTACCTTTCTTTAATAAATTATATTTGAATACAACATATTCTTATTAATAATACCTAACTAAGATACCAAATTTTATAATAAAAGGCAATAAAAATAACATAATTAAAGTAACAAATTACGGAAGATACGAAACCCATTTTGATTTAATCAGATTTTGTGACATGGAAGAAAATATATTGATAAAAATTATTCCCTCTTTTTCATATTTGATTAAACCTTTTTTTTCGGGGCAATCACTTCTTACCAGCACTATCCTTATGCCCAAATCTCTTATTTTCCTTAAAGTTTCTTCATCAATTTCAGAATTTCCGAAAACACTTATAACCTCGCATCCCGATGCAAGCAACAAGGTATTATGATTAAGGCTTTCATCAAAATACAATACTTCAAAGCCCTCTTCTCTTGCGACAATGTCAAACCATATTTTTTCATACGGTTTTGTATCATAAAATGCAATTTTCACACTTACCATTCCTCCTTAAAACTTAGGAATAGTATTTGTATTAACTGTGTTTTTTATCCCTTACTTCCATATAGTACATACCGAATTCCTTTGTTATAAATTTATTCTTAATCATAAGATTAAGTGTTTCCTTGAATTCGTTATAACTTAGATTGGATGCCGCCATCTCCTCAAGTATTGAAGAAATTCTGTCCGCATATCCGTTTGCATCAAGAACATTATCGCGAACCATAATATTAGCCTTATATGCATCCTTAAAATAAAGATTGACTCTCTTTGATTCCGTAACCTTGTCATCCACATCCATACCGAAGCCGAAGAAATCAATCAACTGCTTTGCGGAATTATTGGTAAAATATATTCCCGGCCCGATTCCGTAAAGATTCTTATAATAATTAAGATCACTGTCAACATTGCTCTGATTATAATCCGGAAGATACGGTCTGAATAAATCAGTAACCATACTTTTCGTATTAAAAACCTCATAGTCCAAATTAATATCAACAGGCTGTTTCTTTAAATACTTAATCCTTCCGACTTTAAAGGTTGACAAAACAAGATGTCTCGGTTCCTTCTCTATTAAAAGTATATGAAAATCATTTCCGTCAACCCATATATATGCCGGTGTCTGGCTTATATTGTAGGTTTCACATCTGTCGATTATAGCAAGCTTGTGGTCCCTTTTAACCTTGTATTTATGTAAGGTTTTACGAATTCTTTTTATGTTATACTGCTTTACGGTTTCGGCAGTTATAGGCTCAGGAACAAAATTCTTTGAACGCTTACCGTCCTCGCCCGATTCATCGTAATACTCCTCATCAGATACGATATCAGACTCATTTAATTCCTTTTCCTCTTCGGCTAAAAGAGCTTCCTTTTTTGCCATATCCTTTTTACTGTCTTTTATATCCTTTTTTACCATTGCTTTATAGTCTATATCTATTGAAGCAACCTTTACGACCTTAGGAATATCCTTTCTTATGGCAACTTTCTTAGGCTTTTTTATCAAAGCCTTTTTATTAACAATTGCCGTTTTTGTTTTCTTATGCTTTTTGATTTTTTTCTTTTTAATTTTTGTCTTTTTTGTCTTATCTTTCTTTTCTTTTTGCTTTCTTTTTTTCTTTTCCCTAATGTCCTCGTCATCTTCATCATATAAATAATCAATTTCACTTGCACTATCGGGAAGCCTGTTTCCATTATTCATTTCGGGAAGCTCTGCATATGAAAAATCATAATCCTGCTCATCTTCATCAAAATCATCATCTTCATCATAATAATCGTCAAACTGACTATCTGTTTTTTTCACTCCCACAGCATTGTCATCTTCTTCAATGCCACCCTGTATTGCAAAGGTCTGTGCAAGCGAAACGGTAATAAATCCCGCAAATATAAAAGCAAAGAACCAAATCAATTGTCTGAAGATAATTGCGCACGCCAAAAGCCCTGCTGTAGCCAATCCGCAGATTATAGTCGCTAACAGGGTAAGCTTAACTCCAACGGAACCATATTTAAATGTATTAATTATTCTCTTCATTTATATTATGCCTCATAAATTTACAAATAATATAGTTATTATACCATTCTGTCCCGTAAAAAACAAACAGGTAAATTGAAATAACATCAATTTACCTGTTTGCCAATTATTTAACTTTAAAATCAAATATTAATTTACATTCTTAATTGCTTTTTTAATTGCCTTTATCTCCTGTTCATCAACCTTCTGAACCGCTAACAATGCTGATAAGAAATCAGAAACAGAACCGTCAAACCAAAAATCTACCATCTTTTTAAGATAGGAACCTCTGAACTCCTCAAGCTCTCTCTTTGGCTTAAAGAAAGTTATTCCGTTCTTGTATGATTCAATAAATCCCTTTTCTTTTAAATTTTTCAAAAAAGTATATACTGTTGTCTCAGCATATTCACGACCGTAATCAGTCTTAAGCTTTTCAATAACATAAGCACAGGTTACAGGTTCGCCCGCATCCCAAACACACTTCATTGCAACTAATTCACATTCTGATATCTCTGCTTTACGCATAACAATATCCCCCTTTAAAATAAATATTTTATTAAACCACATACGTCATCTTCTATAATTTTAGCAAAAATCATAAACTAAGTATATAATTTTTTTACACTTTAGTCAACAAAAAATTTTTAAATATATACATTTAATTTTCTTTTTATTTAATTGACCTGATGACCTCGTTATGATATTATACGGTGGTATTATAACATAACTTTTCAATAAAGAGGAGATAAAAAATGAAATTAAGAAAAAAAATTTTATGCAGTCTTTTAACCATAGGCACAATCGCCTCACTCCTTACAGGATGTGGCAAGAAAGATTCCAAGACATTTACCGTTGGGTTTGATGCTGAATACCCTCCATACGGTTATATGGATGATAACGGAGAATATACAGGCTTTGACCTTGAGCTTGCGGAAGAGGTTTGCAAAATCAACGGATGGGAATTAAAGAAACAGCCTATAGATTGGGCAAATAAGGATAACGAGCTTAATTCAGGCTCCATTGACTGTATCTGGAACGGTTTTACAATTAACGGACGTGAGGATGATTACGAATGGTCTGTTCCTTATGTGGATAACAGTCAGGTAATAGTTGTAAAGGCAAGCTCGGGAATAACCAAGCTTGCAGATCTTGAAGGAAAAACTGTAGGTGTTCAGGCTGCTTCCGCTGCACTTGAATTACTTAACGACGAAGAGGGACAGAAGGATTTGGCCGATACATTCAAGAATCTTCAGGAATTTGCCGATTACAATACTGCTTTTGTTGAGCTCCAAGCCGATTCCGTTGATGCTATAGCTATGGATATCGGAGTTGCTCAGTATCAGATAAGCGGACGTGGCGATGAATTTATAATTCTTGATGAGCACTTAAATGCCGAACAGTACGGCGTAGGCTTTAAGCTTGGAAATACAGAGATGCGCGATAAGGTTAACAGCGCTTTAAAAGAGTTAAAGCAAAACGGAAAATTTGATGAGCTTGCCGAAAAATACGGCTTATCGGATATGACATGCCTTGAACAGTAATTACTGATAAAGGACAAATTTTAATACTTTACAGGAGTAGCACAAATGAGTTTCATTACTATGCTTGAACAGTTGTCAAGCGGAATGGTCAATACCATATTAATTTTTGTATTAACATTGGTTTTCTCACTTCCTCTTGGTTGGATAGTTGCTTTCGGAAGAATGTCAAAAAATAAAATATTGAGCGGCATAACCGGATTTATAATATCCATCTTAAGGGGTACTCCGCTTATGCTTCAATTAATGGTAGTATTTTACGGACCGTATTTTCTGTTTAAGCTGCCCATAACAAATTGGAGATTTCCTGCTATTATTGTTGGATTTTCAATTAATTATGCTGCATATTTTGCGGAAATATATCGTTCAGGCATAAGTGCTATACCTGTAGGTCAGTATGAAGCTGCACAAATTCTTGGTTATAATAAAGTACAGACCTTCTTT
>CALGGL010000200.1 GCA_937915975.1 uncultured Lachnospiraceae bacterium
GGTTATCCCGATGAAGAGGGCGACAGCCTTGAGGATATTTGCAAGGAAGCAGGTATAGTTTTTTCAGAAAAAAAAGATGAGGTGAGCTTTAATATAAGCCTTGTGGGATGTGGTATGGGAAATGATAATTCTTTTACAATTGAGGCTCAAAAAGCTATAGAGGAAGCGGATATAATTCTCGGAGCAGAAAGATTGATTAAAGATATTAATCCGCACATAGAAAAGAAACCGTACTATCTTGCAAAGGACATTATCCCTTATCTTGAGAACATAGCGGAAAAGGGAAGTAAATTCTTCTTGGAAAATAAAGTAACTGAGTATGATAAAGAATTAAATGCAGCTATTCTTTTTTCCGGTGATACCGGATTTTACAGCGGTTCACAAAAGCTTTACAATGCTCTTTCGGAAGCTGTTACAAATCATAAATTAAATGCAAGTATAAAAACTTTTCCGGGTATATCTTCTGTATCTTATCTTGCGGCAAGACTTAACCTGACGTGGAATGATGCAGGGCTCATCAGTATCCACGGAAGAACGGATAAGGTAAAGTACGAGCAGGAATTAAAGTCTGTGGCCGGACAATATTACAAAACCTTTGTGCTGGTTTCCGGTAAGGAGGACATAAAAGATATTGCTCTTTCTTTGTATGAAGATAATATGACTGACTGCATCCTATATGCGGGTTACCGGCTTTCCTATGAGGATGAGGAAATAATTGAGATTAAAGGTGATTTTAAAGAGTATAATTTTGATGCGTTGAAGGATGGATTATACATAGTTCTTATTATTAATAATAATCTGTGTGACAGCAAGGTAATCCCATGTGTTGATAATGCTACAGATAAATCACAGTCTGATATAAATGTATATTTTAAGGATGATGCTTTTAAACGCGGTAATGTCCCTATGACTAAGGAGGAAATCAGAGCCTTAAGCATAGCAAAGCTTGGGCTTAACGCTGCCTCTGTAGTGTATGATATCGGAAGCGGAACCGGTTCTGTTGCGATTCAGATGGCTGCCATGTCAAAGAATATAAAGGTCTATGCAATAGAAAAAAATCCCGAGGCGGTTAGTCTTATTAGGGATAACTGCAAGCTTTTCGGTACGGATAATGTATCTGTCGCAGAGGGTGATGCACTTTCGGTAATGGATGAGCTTGATACTCCTACACATGCATTTATCGGGGGAAGCGGAGGAAGCATGAGAGATATATTAAAGAAGCTTTACGAGAAAAATCCTCATATGTCCGTAGTTATAAATGCGGTGAGTACCGAAACTATGCAGCTTTGCCTCGAGATAGAAAAGGACTACAAGACAAAGGATTTTTCTATGGTTTTTGTAGGAGTAACAAGATTAAATCAGGTGGGAAACCATCATATGATGAAAAGTGAAAATCCTATATGGATATGTTCGTTTGAATTTGAGGACTAATTATGAGTATACCAAGAATTATGATTGCTGCACCTAAGAGCGGAAGCGGTAAAACGTTAATTACCTGTTCGCTACTTGGCGCGTTAAAGAAAAAGAATATAGATGTGGTTTCCTGCAAATGTGGGCCGGATTATATCGATCCGATGTTTCACAGAACCGTAATCGGTATTCTGTCGGAAAATCTGGATACATATTTTACGGGTGAGGAAAAGACAAGAGAGATATTTGACAGCTTTTCCCACGGATATGGTATGGCTGTTATGGAAGGTGTGATGGGTCTGTATGACGGTGTAGGAGGGATAAGTGAAATCGGCTCATCCTATCACCTTGCAAAGGTAACAGATACACCGATTATTCTTGTGGTTGATGCACACGGTATGGGACGTTCGATTATTCCTTTAATCGAAGGATTACTATCCTATGATAAAAAGAAGCTGATAAAGGGTATTATATTAAATCGTATATCAAAGAGCTTTTATGAAACCATAGGCGGATTAATAAAAGAGTCTTTGGCGGAGGATGGGTATGATGTAAAGCTGCTTGGCTATTTTGAAAAAAAGGATGAGCTTACCGTATCAAGCAGGCATCTTGGTCTTAGACTTCCTTCGGAAATTGATGATATAAAGGTTAAGCTTAATAAGGGTGCGGATTACATATCAAAGACAGTAGATATAGATGAGCTGATTAAGATAGCCGGCGGGGCTATTATTAACGATGCTGTTTCCCGATTTGGGGCTTGTCGGCCTTTTTTCATGGTTTTTGGATTTTTCGACATAGTTATAGTGAGGGGAGAAACCTTTCGGAAAGG
>CALGGL010000201.1 GCA_937915975.1 uncultured Lachnospiraceae bacterium
AGTGGACAAAAACCCTAAATTAACTGTTTTACGTGATGTGCCGAATAAAAATGAGTTATTCATATCCTTTTTTGTATATAACGCAGCAGCAACCGGAATGGCAAGAATTATAAATTGTGTTCCCAAAACACCGTAATATCCAAGCTTCAGCTGAATCGCTCCACCGATATATATCATGGCAAACATAGTAAGCAGAAGCACAAGAATCGTATCACCAAGTTCAGGTATTCCGCCCGCCTTTATATTCTTTCTTCTTTCAAAAATCTGAACGCCCGCCGCAGATTCACCGAAAAGAATAGACTCACTGTTATATATTTTTCCTAAAATCCATATTGCAATTATTCCATACAAAACATTGCTCAACAATACAAGCATGACAGCCTTTGCGGCATATTTAAACGAAAGCATATCCCTGATTAAAAGACATATATTTGCAACAGGAATAAGTGCAGCTTTATCATCAAGCTTGACATTTGGAATAAATGCAATAAAAGAAGCAAACATAACCGCAAGCGATAACGGAGTAATGTAATTATTTGCCTCCTTATAGGTTTTTGCAAATGCGGTAACGCACATCGTTATTGCACTTATAAATATAGCAAACGCAAATATGCATAGAATACATATAAGGATGGCAGGTATAAATTTACTGATATCGATTACTCCGGTCGTATTGGTATACGAGCTTGCCATATTGTACATATATATACCGACACCCGAAAGCGAGATAATATTAAGAAGTGCCGAAAAAATACCGATTGCCGCAACCACGAGAAACTTACTTACTATAATTTCACTGTTGGTCACAGGAAGTGTAAGAAGAGTTTCCAGCGTTCCTCTTTCTCTTTCTCCCGCCGTTGTATCGATTGCAGGATACATGGTTCCCATAAGGAGACTTACCACCAGCATAAACGGTAAAACACTTGACAGAAGACTTCCTGCAGCTTCCTCATTTGTTGACGTATCCTTAAACGATATCTCTATAGGCTTAAGAATTTCATCTGAATCCAGACCTGCCATAGCAAGCTTTTCATTTGTAAGTTCCGTGGAATAGTCGGAAAGCATATCGGAAACCTTTCCGGCAGCATAGTTTGAATTTGTTACCGACGACAGATAATATATCTCATATATATCCTTACCTTCCTCGTTACTTATCTTAATATAAACATCTATATCTTCATTAACAAGTGCCTCGTCCGGATCGGAAACATCAACTATCTTAAGTGAATAATCCGAAAACTTATTTTTTGCAACAAACCTTGCACTCACTTCATCATCATAAGAATCAACAGCCGCAATGTATGTTCTTTCTGTCATTTGTGTGGTTACCCTGCTCATAACCTGTAGACTTAATACTATTAAAAGAGGGTACAGAATAATCGGTACAATAACCATCATTATTACTGTTTTTTTATCTCTTAAAACATCCAAAAGCTCTTTCTTAAAAAGACTTTTTATATTTCTGATATTCATACCCAGTCCTCCTCTCTTCCGACAAGATTACCGAATACCTCTCTCAGATTATCGGAGCCGCCTTCATTCTTAAGCTCATCAACCGTTCCCTCAGCAACTATCTTTCCTTTATTTATTATAATTATTCTGTCGCAGAGCTTCTCTGCCTCCTCCATATAGTGAGTGGAATAAAGAACAGCCTTACCGGCTTCTTTTTCTTTAAGCATAAAATCCACAATTGCATTACTGCTTAAAATATCAAGGCCGAGTGTAGGCTCATCAAATATATAAAGCATAGGGTTATGAATTATACACCTTGATATGGAAGCTCTTTGTGTCTGACCTGTAGATAGCTTTTCAATTCTGTTATCGATAAAGCTGTCCATATTAAGTACATCGGATACCATATCAATTCTTTTTTTAATATCCGAAGTCTCCATACCATATATATTTCCTGCCATAGTAAGAAGCTCTCTTGTGCTTAATCTTCCGTAAAGCTTCGTATTCCCCGACAGATAACCTATACTTTTCTTTATATCCTTTTCACTCTTAACTATTTCCTTACCCGAATATATCTTCACTTCTCCTGATGTAGGCTTCATAAGACATCCGAGCATACGAAGCAAAGTCGTTTTTCCGGCACCGTTAGGTCCGATTATACCTACAATTTCACCGAGATTAACTTTAAGCGATATATCGTTCACAGCATTAAAGCTTGTCTTAACATTATGCTTTTCATTTCTGACAAAGGTTTTTATAAGATTATTTGCTTCAAGCATCAAAACTCTCCTCATTTATGCTTATATATTGGTTACATATGCCTCGCTTCCAAGCTTCACGTGTATTATCTTATGATTATATGTGGTTTTGTTATATCTTACCTTAAAAACAGTTCCGGGCTTAAGCTTTATATCCTTTGAAAGATACTTCATAACAGGCTCTTCATCCATAACCTTGTAATCAGATCTCCATCCGTTAAAAAGCTTAAATGCATCATCAACATAAAATCTTCTTTTCTTTTTTATGAATATGGTATTTTTGAACAGGAAATTTATAAAGTTCGTTGCACCTGAAGTAGATGCCGCAAATACCAGCTCGGAGTTTGGAAACCTGTCCGCAATCTTGCCGACAAGCTCACATACATCATTTTTTCTTAAGTACGACAGTGTATCATTGCAGACAAACATAATTCCCTGATTCCGCTTGCAGGATATCTCATCTATCCAGGAAAAATCAAGAATGGTTCTTCCGATTGTCTTTTCTCTCTTACGTTCACCGTACATTGCACGTCTTACCGACATAATGTTGTGTGTGTCCACACTGTACCATTGAATTCTTCCGTTATCCACCCTTCCGAACATATTATCAAGGCCACAGCCAAGATTTACAATCGTGCATTTCGGAAATTTCATTATATACTGCTTAACCTTTGCATCACAGGCTGCGGCAGTGGTTGCAAGTATAAGATCTCTGTATTCGCTTAAATGTGTATTTATTTTTGAATAATCAAATTTATGATCATATATGAACTTTGCAGCCCATTCATCTTTAATTATATCCGGATATCTCTTTGACCAATCGGAAAGAAGCTTAACAGGATAAATATCGTTGAGTGAATTATCATATGTCTTTTCTATTACATCAACCAAATATCCCCATGCATTTTTTTGAACATCACTTTTTTCATATATTATAAAATCATGATATGCATCATCAAACTCGAAAAATCTGACATTTACACCCTGAGTTTTTGCTTTGTTGTAAAAAGCTCTTGAATAACAATTATACATATCCTCGACACTTGAAAATAAAACAACATCATCACATAAGTCCGTATAATCCTCATAATACGGACTTGTATAATCCGTCTTTACAGCATAATCCTTAACCCAATAGTTATTAAGAAAATCCTTTAAAGCCTCGTTAAAATATACCCTTCCGCTTCGATCCACGGTATCACTTATTATCTCTTCAAGGGCACGGTCAAAAAATTCTGTATCTATGAGAGGTGACAACATGATTAGCTGGTCAGGCTTTCTAAGTCCTTCCTTCCACGCAAGCATAGCGATAGAAAGAGCCAATCCCGCCCCTGATGAATCTCCGAGCAGTATGAGTCTTTTAACATCCATACCCATCGCAAAATCGGAATAAGCCTTACACAGCATTTTAAAGGTTTCCCTGCAACAATTTTCAGGAGCAAGCGGATACATAGGAACAAAAAGTCCACATCCCGTTTGTAAAGAAAGCTTAGTAATAAAATCCCATTGTTCATTATCAATATTAAAGCACATAGAACTGCCATACAGATAAACTATATAGGTTTCATTAAAGCCTTCTCTCGGAATCATTCTGTAGCTTTTGCATCCCGATTCCAAAAACTCATCTATTTCAAAAAGCTTGTTATATTTATCCAAAACCCTGTCTGCATATTTTTTTCTTTCATTCTGTATATAATTCTTTATTCCCTCGGAATCAAGTCTTGTTATGCTTGCAGATATCTTTCTCATTATCCACTCCTGTTTACGGTTAAACTTTTTTCTTTCGATTATACCACGATGCCGCAAGGCAGGCAAATATTTATGCACAAAAAAGGAACCTTAATAATATTAAGATTCCTTTTTTTGCATCATTCAAAGCTTTGCGGATTTATAATAATCTCCCGGGCTTCGATTCCGGTTTCATTTTTTATTGTCGAGCTTATACTCTGAACTCTGCTTGTAGGAACATATCCCGTTTCATTATACAAAAATTCATGTAAAGCTGTAACATTTGCCGATAAATCGGCAGGAACAAGTACAGATCCTTTAGTCTCATGTGTTATCGGTGTATATGCAAACGGAAATCCCACTGTATCTCCGAGCTGATATTCAAATACCGCCTTTGCCAAAGCCTTAATCTCATCCTCGGTAAGACTTGTGGCAATCTCAGGAAAAACATCATCGATTATACTGTCTATGGTTGCAAGGTCAGATGATTTTGCCTTAACAAACATCTTGGTCAAAACATCTCTTTGTCTTTCCGTTCTTGTGATATCACCCTGATCCGTACTTCTTATTCTTGCATATGCTGTTGCCTGGGTACCGTTTAAAAGCAAATCACCTGTAGCAAACACTCCATCCGAATATATACCTGTTACAGCAATTTGTTCGGATATTGCAAGATTAAGAACCGGCAATTCGTTCTCCTCAACATGAACCGTTATTCCTCCGAGGTCATCAATCGCCTTGGTTAAGCCTAAGAAATTAACCGTTACAAAATCAGTTATCTGCAAATCAAGATTGGCATTGAGTGTCTTTATCGCAAGCTGCGGACCTCCGTAGGAATACGCCGCATTTACCTTGGCAGTAAGTCCCGAATCATTTTCTATCTCCAAAAGTGTATCTCTGTAAACCGATACTATCTTAACTTCCTTAGTTTCGTTATTGATACTTGCTATCATAATTGAATCACTTCTGGTGCCCTGACCGAGATTTGATACATCTCTTGAATCAATACCGAAAAGAGCTATTGTTTTATATTTTTCCTGAATGGAAGTATCAAGCTCATCGTTTATCGCAAGGTCACTTTCATCGATTTCAACCTTATTGATTTTTGCGATTTTGGAATCCACATAAAAAAGAACATATCCGACTATCATTAAGCCGAGTATTATCAGCTCGGCAAATAACGCCAGAACCCATTTTAAATTCGAACCTTTCTTTTTATTTGTATTTTTTCCTTTATTTGATTTGCTTTCCGATTTATTTTTATTACTCATAATTCAACCTCATTTGTTAAATGGATTTTATCTGTACTATCTGATATATGATACATTATTCCATAAAAAAATACAACATTAATTGTAATTATTTTTCTACTGTGCTATACTACTAACGATAAAAATTTGGTGGTAATATTATGGATACTGGTAATGTTTTGGAATTTTATAAAAGTGATAATCTGAATGAAACAGAAAAAAAGAACTGTCTTTGCGTGATAATGCCGGCATACAATGAAGGTATGCACATTCGCGAAAACATCTTAAAAGCGTCAGAAATAATATCGGGCTTTGTTCATAACTACAGAATAATAGTTGTGAATGACGGAAGTTCCGACAATACTTTTGAAGAAATATCATCGGCGGCAAAGGCGGATTCGAAAATTTCATTTATAAGCTACAAACCCAATCAGGGAAAGGGAAAGGCTATTACAAACGGAGTAAAATATGCCAATGCAGACTATATCGCATTTCTTGATTCCGATCTCGAGCTTAATCCTATAATGCTTAAAGGATTTTTAAGAGCCATGAAAAGCGAAAATGCCGATATCGTTATAGGCTCAAAGCTTCATAAGGATTCCAAGCTTGAATATCCTCTAATGAGAAGAATAATGAGCATAGGCTATTACCTTGTTCTTAAGCTGATGTTCAGACTCGATATAAAGGATACCCAAACGGGAATAAAGCTCTTTAAAGGCTCTGTCATAAAGACACTTACAGAAGATATGATAACCGATGGCTATGCTTACGATATAGAAATACTTGCCAAGGCAAACAAGGCAGGCTGCAAAATTATAGAAATGCCGATTGAACTTAAATTCAAACGTGAGCGAAAGGAAAAATCCCGTATATCGCTAAAAACAAGCATTAAGGTTTTTAAAGATACAATTAAAATTAAAAAAGCGTTGAACAATTAATTCTTAAAGATTGACATGGAGCAAACACAAAAAGGGCAACAGTAAATTAATACTGCTGCCCTTTGTTAATTAATTATTATATTTAGAACTTACCTGCCTTTGCTGCTTCTTCGATAGAAACCGCAACTGCAACAGTCATACCAACCATAGGGTTGTTACCTGCACCGATAAGACCCATCATCTCAACGTGAGCAGGAACTGATGAAGAACCTGCGAACTGTGCATCTGAATGCATACGTCCTAAGGTATCAGTCATACCGTATGAAGCAGGACCTGCTGCCATGTTATCAGGGTGAAGTGTACGTCCTGTACCACCACCTGAAGCAACTGAGAAGTACTTCTTACCCTTCTCGTTACATTCCTTCTTATAAGTACCTGCAACAGGATGCTGGAATCTGGTAGGGTTAGTTGAGTTACCTGTGATAGATACGTCAACGCCTTCCTTCCACATAATTGCAACACCTTCAGGTACTGAGTTAGCACCGTAGCAATTAACCTTAGCACGAAGTCCGTCTGAATAAGACTTACGTGAAATCTCTTTTACTTCATTTGTATATGGATCATATTCAGTCTCAACAAATGTAAATCCGTTGATACGTGAGATAATCTGTGCAGCATCCTTACCTAAACCGAGATCGGAAGAG
>CALGGL010000202.1 GCA_937915975.1 uncultured Lachnospiraceae bacterium
GGTTCGGATTTCTTATTTATATCGGGTGATTTGTTCGATCACGTTCCGGATGAGGATGAATTATATACTGTCGATAAAATTCTGTTAAAATTAAAGGACACCAATATAATATATGTTACAGGTGAGGCGGATTATCTTAAAAAGGATTCGCCTCTATGGTGTTATAAATTTATGTCAAAGGTGTATCTTTTAAACGGTGATACTTTCAACAATGCACAAGGTGAGAATGCCTTGGAAGGAAAGAGAACAGATTTTGCAGATAAAATTGTGGACTGTGTTCATTTTGAAAATTACAGTCTTGATATTTATGGTATCTGTCAGTATAATCCCGAAAATGCAAGAAATGATTTTGATTCGATTATGCTCAGACATCCTGAAAATATAAACATTTTACTTGTGCATGCGGGAGGAGAAAAGGTTGAACCGTTTGAATGGGATGATGTGGGTAATATAAAGAAGTTTGACTATGTTGCTTTTGGACATAAGCATAATTTTCTTGAGATGAAGGAATATAAAAGCTATTATCCGGGATCTTTGGAACCGTTATGTGAAGAGGAAGAAGGACAGCATGGCTTTATAAAGGGTTACATGGATAAAAGCCTTATGTCGGCCAAGTTTGTTTCATTTTCACAAAGGGAATATAAAACGATAGAAATTGAGGTTAATGAAAATACCGTTAATTCAAAGCTGGTAAATCAGGTTATTCTTGAATGTGCGGAAAATCCAAAGAATATATACAGTATAAAGCTTATCAGAAGTGAAAGATGCTATGAGGATTTTGATTTAAGCGAAGTCAGAAATAAATACAAAATATTATCAATTGAAGGAGAAAAGGGCCTTGTAATTAATTCAAAGCTTTTGATGCTTCATAATGATGACAATGCACTTGGACAAAATATAAGAAGAATTGAGGAAAGTAACAGTGTTTACAGGGATGAGGCAGTTGATATATATGCGTCACAGATGGTTGCCGCACTTTGGGGAATCGATAACCTCAAGCTTGTTATGATGGCGGCAGATAAAAGGGCTGCGGAGCATGCAAACAGATATGTAATAAATAATATAAAGAATGATATAGATTATATGCGTAAACAGACAGGCAAGCTTCTTGAGAAGAAAGAGGATATCGGAAAGAAGCTGGAAAGATATAAGGACTGTACCGGAGTAATTAATACTACCAATGAGAAAATAAGGGATCTTAATCTCAAAATATCAGAGATAGAATTCAAGGATAAGTATGTTGACAGTATATATGAAAGAAAAAGAACCAATATTGTTCTTTGGATTATATCTCCTTTGGTTTTGTATTTGCTGTTCTATATTATAGTAAATATTTTTCCGGATATTATTCTCGGAAGGGAAAAGAAACTATATATATTTATTGCGGTAATGCTGGTTATTATTACGGCGTTTGCTTTTGGCGCATATAAGCTTTTTAATTTGTTTCAGAAAAATAAAAAATAAAAAAACATTCGGATTACAGAAACAGAATCGACATAATAGAAAAAGACAGGGAAAAACTGACGTTTAAGCTTTCTGAGTACGAAATTGATAATGAAAAGCATAAGTATTATGTTGATGAAGAAAAGAAGATTGACAATAAGCTTGAAGAGATGGAAAGAAAGTATAAAATGTATAATCTTATTATTGCACAGTGACAATTTAGTCTATTTGAAAGGAAAAAGCAGATGAATATTTTTGGAATTTTAGTACCGAAGCAGATGCTTACATATCTTAATGCGGATGAAACACTTGATGTGGCGGTTGAGGAGCTTATGAAGAGCGGCTATACAGCTGTACCTGTTATAGATAGGGATGGTGTATATCTCGGAGTTGTGAGTGAAGGTGATTTTTTGAGAAAGGTTATGGAGTGCGGCAGAGACGGTCTTGTTGAACATACCGTTAAAGAGATAATCAGTGAGGACAAAGAAGCATTTATCATTACAACGGTATCAAAGGAAGAAATAATGGAGAAAATTCTTGACAGAAATTTTTTATCTATTGTTGATGACAGAAAGTGCTTTGTGGGTATTATAACCAGAAAGTGTATAATTGAATATTTGAGTAATGCGTAGATATTTAACGAAAAAATTCCGTTTTTTTCCTGATATTGATAAAAAGTGCTAAAAATGGGTAGAATTAAATTAGGCAAACTGACGAAATTGTTGGCATTTGCTCAAAATGGCTTACAAAATGATGTCAGATTTGTTATTATATATTTTGTAGAGATACTTTCTCAAGTATTAAGTGAGTATCCATACGAAATAGGAGGACGCAATGTTTGATATTGGAGACTATATCGTTTACGGACACAACGGTATATGCCGCGTATTAGATATTACTCATCCGGATATTTCAGGAGTCGATACTGACAGATTGTATTACGTACTTATGCCTGAGAAGACTAAAGGAAGTAGGCTATTCTGCCCGGCAGATGACGACAAAATTTCGATTAGGCGGGTTATCAGTGAACAAGAAGCCAAAGAGATAATCCGTGCTTCCAAGGATATTGAGCCTCTGGAAATTGACAATGACAGAATGAGAGATGCCAGCTACAAAAATGCTATTAAAAGCAGTGATTTAGTTCAGTGGGTAAAGATTATCAAGACTCTTTTAATCAGAAAAAAAGAGCGTGAGGATGCAGGAAAAAAGATAACTGCAACAGATGAAAGATATCTTAAGCTGGCAGAGGAGGGCTTGTATTCCGAGCTTGCATTAGCAACAGGTCGTGACAAGGAAGAAATCCAGGATATTATACTGAGTAATTGCGGTTGGTGTTAGTAAATGATGAACAACGGCAATAATCCCATATGAGATATTCATATGGGATTTTGCTTTTTATAAACGTTTATTTTAAAACTTAAGGTTTGATTAAGGTTTATGATGTACAATCAATGTATTGATAAAAAATGACTTGGTTATTATAATTAGATAATGAAAATAATTATTAAAAGGAAAGGAAACAGTATGAAATTATTATTGGCTGAGGATGAAATAGATATGTCGGATGCGCTTGTGGATATTCTTACATTCCATAAGTATATTGTAGATGCTGTATATGACGGAGAAGAGGCTCTTGATTATGCAAGGCTTGGAAATTACGACGGAATTATACTTGATATAATGATGCCTAAAAAAGACGGCTTGACGGTATTAAAGGAGCTTAGAAGCGAAGGGTGCCAAATTCCGGTTCTTATGCTTACGGCCAAATCAGAAACGGAGGATAAGGTTACGGGACTTGACCTCGGTGCAGACGATTATCTGGCAAAGCCGTTTGCTATGGATGAGCTTCTTGCAAGGTTAAGGGCAATGTTGAGAAGAAGAGAAAAAACAATATCCAGTGAGCTTACTTCCGGAAATGTTTCACTTAATCAACAGACCTTTGAGCTTAAGGTTAATGATAAGTCGGTAATTCTCCCGAAGCTTGAATTTCAGGTTATGGAGATGTTTATGTTGAATCAGGAAATGTATATTTCCGCTGACACCATACTTGAAAAGGTATGGGGCTATGATTCCGATGCGGAGATAAGTACTGTATGGGTATATATTTCATATCTCAGAAAAAAGCTTTCACAGCTTGGTGCTGATGTAGAAATACAGGCAAAGAGAAATATAGGATACAGATTGGAGAAGATTTAATGATAAAAACTCTTCAGAAAAAATTTATTGTGACGGCAATGATTGCAATATCGGTTCTTATTGTTGTATTGCTCGGAACCGTAAATGTTGTAAATATTGTCAGAATTAACAATCGAATAAGCTCTATGATAGAGGCAATAATCGAAAATGACAGATTTTTTGGCGGAAATGAGTTTGGCAACAGACCTGAGGATATACCTGAAGATATGAGACTTGAAAAGCCTGAAGATATGGATGATAACGACCTTGAAGAAGCTGATGAGGATGAAGATGATTATGATGAAAATATATATGATAATTTTCCTGAGGAAATGACATATGACCGACCTGAAAACCGGGATGACAGATTCAGACTTTTTAATCCTGTTGTAAATGAGGATGACAAGCTTTCGGCGGTTTATTTTATGGTAAGGCTCGATAATAACGGAAATGTTGTATTTACGGATGTAAATAATATCTCATCAGTAGATGAGGAGACGGCAGTCGAATATGCCAATAAGGTTATTGCGGAAAATGAAAAAGAAGGAAAGGTCGACAAGTACAGATACATAATTTCAAAATCTCCTGACGGCAGGGGACAGACTATCGTTTTTATGGACGTTCATTCCCAAACGCAATCGATACTTGCCGTTATTATCGTTTCGATAGGTGCAGGATTGCTTTGCTGGATCTTTATGCTTTTGCTGGTTATTGCGCTTTCCAAAAAAGCGATTAAACCGATTGCGGAAAATATCGAAAGACAAAAACAGTTTATTACCGATGCAGGTCATGAGATAAAAACACCGCTTGCAATTATACTTGCTAACACAGACGCAATGGAGCTTCATAACGGTGAAAATAAATGGAGCAAAAATATCAGAAAACAGACAACAAGACTGAGTGAACTGATGCAGAGAATGTTATCTCTTTCGAAAATGGATGAGGGAACCGCAAAGTTAAAATTTGAGGATATTGATATTACGAAGCTTGTTATGGATACGGCTAACTCATTTAAGGAGTCTGCTGAAAAAAAGAATATTGTTATTGAAAAAGACATTGAAGAAAATGTTTTTTGCAAGGCTGATAAGGAAAGTATGACACAGCTTATAAATATTTTGACAGACAATGCTGTGAAATATGCCGATGAAAACAGTGTAATAAAAATAAAGCTGAAAAATAAAGATAAACATATGAAGCTTTCGGTTTCAAATACCTGTTCAAATCTTCCGGATATACCTCCTGAAAAAATGTTCGACAGATTTTACAGAGGAGACAGTGCGAGAACGCAAAAGGGAGGTGGCTTCGGCATAGGGCTTTCCGTAGCACAGGCAGTAGCCCAATCCCATAAAGGTAATATAACTGCTAAGTATAAAGAAGATAATATAATTTGCTTTGAGGTTATCATATAAGCGGCAGAGAAACAGACACCTTGTCACATCATTTAAGTATATCAGACTGCATGAAAAATGCGCAAAGCATGGCGTTAAGTAACACGTGCCATGCGTGCGCATTTTTCATATAGTCTAAGCATATACAATAGATTTTACAAGGTGCCTGTTTCTCTGCCACCCGGTAACTGTTTAGTTAAGCTCAGGGGCTTTATAATTAGGTGTAATAGTACCTGTTTTTTTGTATTCCTGAATACGTGCCTGAATACGTTCTGACTGGTCAAGCAGTGAACTTATCGAGGCATTGTGATTCAGATGATCTATAAGGATAGCTATGTACTTACTCATATCGGCTGATTCATACCAGGTTCTTTCAAATAAATCAGGTCTTTGATATGTAAGGTTGGTTGTAATAACCTTTTCTATTATTCCGTTTTTATGATACTCATCAAATATCTCCAAGCCGGCAGTAAAAAGACCAAAGGTAGCAAGACAGTAAACTCTTCTTGCATTTCTCGCCTTAAGCTGCTTGGCAACATCCAACATACTTTCTCCGGAAGCAATGATATCATCTATGATTATTACATCCTTGCCGTCAACCGAATCACCGAGGAACTCATGGGCGATAATCGGATTTTTGCCGTTAACGATGGTTGTATAATCTCTTCTTTTATAAAACATACCTACATCGACGCCCATATGGTTTGCAAAGTAAATGGCACGGTTCATCGCACCCTCATCAGGACTTATTACCATAAGATGATCCTTATCTATCTCAAGGTCGGGAGTTGTTCTTAAAAGTGTTTTGATGAACTGATAAGTAGGCATAATATTCTCAAAACCACTGCAAGGAATCGCATTTACAACTCTTGGATCATGAGCATCAAATGTAATTATGTTATCGACACCCATGGATACAAGTTCCTGAAGGGCTACAGCACAATCTAAGGATTCTCTTCCTGAACGCTTATGCTGTCTGCTTTCATAAAGGAAAGGCATAATAACGGTAAGCTTATTTGCCTTGCTTCCTATAGCAGCAATAATTCTTTTTAAATCACTGTAATGGTCATCCGGTGACATCTTGTTTTTTACGCCGCATATAGAATATTCTATGCTGTGATTTATTACATCTACCAAAAGGAATAAGTCGGTTCCTCTTACGGACTCTTTAAGCATTCCTTTTGCTTCTCCGGAACCAAAACGAGGACATGATGCTTCTAAGATATATGAATCCTTATCATATCCTGTAAATGTAAGGTTGTCCTTGTGCTCGTTGTGTCTTTCTTTTCTCCATTTTACAATGTACTTGTCAATTTTCTCACCTAAGGTTACAGAGCTTTCCAAAGGTATGATTCCGAGTTTTCCGACAGGTACACTGATAAGGTTGCTTGAATCTGGCATTTTTTTTCCTCCATATTATCAGGCCGGTGAATTAATAGCCTGTTTTCTTTTTTGGTATCTTATATTATCACCGTATATATTAAATACAGTGTAATTATCCACTATTCGAGACATAATTCGCTCGGAATATCTGTCTCTTAGATGTTTAACCGAAAGATTTGTTGATATAAGAGTAGAGTTTCCGGCTATTTCTCTTTTGTTAATAATTTCAAATAATTCCGAGAGAACAAAATTATTGGTTAATTCGGTTCCAAGGTCATCGATTATTAATAACTCGCATTTGAAAATAAAATTAAATAAATCCTCATAGCTGTTATTTCTGTTCATTATGTATCCTGCAAGAATATCTTCAAATAATTCATTTGCGGAAAGATAAAAAACGCTATGTTCACTATCCATAAGCTCTTTGGCTATACAGTTTGTAAGGAAGGTTTTCCCTAAGCCGGTTTCGCCGTAAATTAATATGTTGCTGCTTTCGTTATTCTCTCCGAAATTATTAATTATAGTATGTACACGGTCGAGAATACTTTTAACATTATCATATGGAGAAAACTCTCTGTCAGGAAGCTTTTCCTTACTGTAATAATCAAGGGAAAAGGTTTTAAAATTTTCCTTTTCAAATATTTTTTGAAGATTTGACTGATTGTATAATCCGTCAATGATTTTATCTGTAAAGCATTTGCATTTTTGCTGGTTGATAAAACCGGTATCCTCACATAACGGACAGTTGTAAATCGGCATGAGATAGTCTTCGGGATAGATCGGAAGAGCGTCGTGTAGGGAAAGAGTGTAGATCTCGGTGGTCGC